>CAYOCZ010000347.1:0-4029 GCA_964402475.1 uncultured bacterium
GGGAAGCTTCGGGACATCTTGGCAGATTCCGCCCGCCGATTTGACATCCCCGCCCATCTGTAGGCATTTCAGATTGCAGATTGTAGATTGCGGATTGAGGATGGCGTCTCCCCTGCCGTCGCGCCAGCGGCGCGAGTTATCAGTTCCTGGTTCATGGTTCGCAGTAGCGGACTCCTGATTCCAGACCGCCAACCCATTCCAGATTGTCGATTGTAGATTGGCCGACCCCGAGGCAGATTGACATCCCCGCCCGCATTGGTTAACCCCAAACCCCGCACCTCAGGGGTTCCACCCCTAAGGCGGTGTTCGCGGCTTCCTCTGGTCGTCGCACGAGCACCTGTAACCCCTTGGGGAGAACCGCGCGGTACAGTCCCCGTTTTCCACACGTGCACCTGTAACCCCTTGGGGTGACCCCGCTGGCTTGACAACCGTCCCCGCGGGTCATACAATTGCGCTGTGCTTGAGGTGGACCAAGACCTTATCGCCAGGAGGCGCGTGATGAACTGTGCGAAGCTCCGTGTGGGACTTACTCTGTCTTCCGTCGCTGTGCTGTTGCTTGGTGCAGCCTGTAAGCGTAACCATCCTCCGTCGATCCCTGATGTAACCGGGCTGTGTGCTTTCCGTCCCGGTGATACGGCCCGGTTATCCGCGACGTCAACCGATCAGGATGATGATTCGCTGTCGTATCTGTTTGCCTGGGTGGATTCGAGCAGTGCGGTCTGGTCAGCGGACTATCCAAGTGGCGTCACGGCAACCGAGAGCCACGTATACGCACAGCCGGACACGTACATGCTGCGGGTCAGAGCCAGAGACACGAGGGGGGCTGAGTCGGATTGGTCACCCGCAGAGAAGTTACGGGTGGGCCTGTTCCCTCCCTCGATTCCCGCACTTCCCGCGGGACCGTCTTCATGGGAGACCGCCGACACTTACCACTGTTCCACCTGCGCGACCAGCCCGTACGGCGAGCGCGTGCTCATCGAGTACGACTGGGGCGGTTCGTTGGGAGGATGGTGCCCGACGGTGCCGAGCGACTCACCCTGTGTCGGGACCCATGTGTTCTACATCCCCGGCAACCACCGCATCCGGGCACGGGCCGGCGACACGACCGGCCTGACCTCGGCCTGGTCCGACTCCCTGACGGTGACTGTCGTCTGCCAAGACACCACGCCGCCGGCAGTGAGCATCGTCTCCCCCGCCAACGGCGATACGGTCAAGAGGGGACTGATCGCTATCAAGGCGGTCGCCACCGATGACCAGATCGTGACCAGGGTGGAGTTCACCATCGATGGGACGCTCGCGGACACCGACAGCTCGGCCGTCGGCGATACCTTCAGCTATGCGTGGACCGATACCGCCGCGCAAGTCCCCAATCAAAGTCACACGATAGTGGCGACTTCCTTCGACGCCGGCGGGAACAACTCGTCGGCGACCATCGGCATCATAGTCATCGGGAGCGGCGTGAAGTGGTACTGGCAGAGCGCCGAACTGGGCGCGATGATGACCTCGGCAGTCGTGGCCAGCGACGGCGTGGAAGAGGTCGTCATGAGTTACTGCTGGGACGACTACAAGTTCTACGCCCTCAAGGCCTATTCGGGACACGCAAAGAGCAGCGCCACCACCAAGTGGCCGGAATACGGTTTCAGCGGCCATCCCGCGCTGTGCGCGGCCACCGGGAACGTCATCACCGGCAGTGAGGAAGGCGAACTCTACGCTCTCTCGCTCCCGGCCCTGAGCCGTGCGTGGCGGTGGCCGGACATGCCGGCAGAGACCCTGGAGCCATTCATCGCCTTCGGTGCACCGGCAATCAGCGGCAACGTCATCTACGTCGGCCGCGACGACGACAGTCTGTACAAGTTCACGGACAACGGTACGTCGGTTACTCGGGGACCCGTGTACGGCGTCCACGGCGCGACGGTTGTTGATGCGCCGGTAATAGGCGCGGACGGTAGCGTCTACTTCGGGACCGACTCCGGCTATCTCATCAAGATCGACGCGAACCTCACCGCGCCGGTCTGGCGCGCGCACCTGCTGCGGGTCGGCGAGGTCTACGGGCCGTTAATCGGCAGCGACGGCACGGTCTACTGCGGCACGGATTCATCCCGGCTGTACGCGGTCGGCCCGGACGGCATCACCAGGTGGTCCGCACCGCTGAATGGCGTAGGTGCCCGGCCCGCGCTCGGCCGGTCCGCGCTCTTTGTGGGCACCAAAGCGGGCACGGTCTATTCCATCGACCCGGCAACCGGCACCATCAACTGGCAGAAGACACCTATCCAGGGCTATGGGTTCACCACCACGCCGATTGTCGCGGCCAACGGCTACCTGTACATCCAGAACGACGACGACGTGCTCCATTGCCTGAATCAGGCCGACGGGACACAGATCTGGGCCTGCGACTGCAACAGCTACCTGCCCGGCGGCGGGCGAGGAAGCAGCCTGCCACGGCCGAAGAAACCAGGGTTGTTCTACTACGACCCGAACCCGTCCATCACGGCCGAAGGCGACATT
The DNA here is from genome assembly GCA_964402475.1 of uncultured bacterium. Taxonomy (GTDB): domain Bacteria; phylum Hydrothermota; class Tepidihabitantia; order Tepidihabitantales; family Tepidihabitantaceae; genus UBA2258. The sequence continues at coordinate 2,506 of CAYOCZ010000347.1, forward strand.
ATCGTGGTTGGCCAGTCTGCGCTCTTCTGCGTGGCCGGCTACCCGGCAGGCCCGCTCGACCCGGGGGCGCCTTGGCCGAAGTGGCAGAAGAACCTCTCGAACTCAGGCAGGTAGCGGGAGAACCCACCGCGGCAGCGGGCACGTCTTCAGTCCGGCCCGCCCATTTGACACGCGAGGCCGATTGTCCATACGATTCGTCCATCGTTGGTTGGCCTCAACGGCCCCAGTCGGACAGTACGTCCTACCAACGATGGACGATTGACGGCCCCGCCGAGCCAACCGACCAAGCTCAATGGGAAGCTCGTCCGAAAGCGCCTCGGAGTCCGGGACTCGGGGTTTTCTGTCCCTGTGGTTTGTTTGGAGCTTGTGGCCTTAAGGTAGAGGCTTCCCGCCCGAGGCGGGACTTGGAACCAGAGGTTTGGCGTCTAGAGTCTACGCGCCGCTTGGGGTTTGGAGTTTCCCGCCCGCCGAGAAATGGGCCCTGGGCTAGACCGAATAGATTGGCGCCGGCCGCTTTCCAGCCATCACACCGGGCAGCGTACCATTCTCCCAGACCGGCTTCTCGTCCGGGGCGGTCTGCGGTTCCGTCACTACGGTATCAAGCTCTACCCGCCCCATGTGGTCCGACTGCTGGCGGAGCTGTTCTTCGGTGGCGCTGAGCGGGAAACTCCCAACGAAAGCGTGCGTGCTCATTCTTTCGAACCTCCAAGCTTGCGGTCATTGCAGTAGACCCTCGTACGTACAAACTCGACCTCGTCGCAGCAAGACTGAATCACGCCCCGACTTGCCAGTGACGATGATTGACAGGTCAGGAAGGGATCCGCAGACCCAAGCCTGTCGGATGTGACCCAACTGCGACTTCTCATGTTCAGTACGCTTGCAGCTTCCGTGCCTTCGGCTATTCCATCCTGCTCGACCGTAACTAGCTGTAATTGCTACAGTTATTGGCCACCTGCGGTCACTTGTCTTATTCCTATTGCTGCGACAAGTAGCCCGGAATGTCAGGCAACCTCTTGCAAGTGGAGTAGTTAGCCGCTGCGACGCGTTTCGAGGACAAACGACCAGGCGAGCTATGTGAGGTCGTCGCGATTTCCTGGACTTTGGAATCAGACTTGGCAATGCGGACCCTGTCCAATGGCCCAGACTTGGCGGAGCAACGCTACAATGAGAGGTGGCGGCTGAACTGGACGGCCTGTGGTGTTCAAGCACAATCCTGGGTTCTGCAACAGACCCCGCGTCCCGGGGACAGAGCCCGGATCTCGAGTCGCGAGCCACGGATTGCGGGTTCGGGGTCTTCCGCCACGCGGCGCGGGCGGCTTTGGAGTTCTGGAGCCTAGGATTAGATGTCTGTCTGCGCCGTGCTGCTTGCGTGCGGTTCCTTCGCCGGGCGAAGTCGCGGGCGATCTCGGGGACGACCGTCACATTGCTGCGGTCGTGGCCATCCCGTGGCAGCTCCTCGCAAGACATGCTGATAGGGTGATTGTGGATGAACCCGCACCCGAGATGAGTGCACCACTACTCAGT
>CAYOCZ010000348.1:0-3552 GCA_964402475.1 uncultured bacterium
AGTTGGTGTTCGACCAGGTCGGGGCGTCCGGCACGCGCAGCCAGAAGCCCACGGCAAGGTCTGTTTGGCTTGCAATAGTCAGATAGGCGTAGGCGTCGGCGGCGGACACGATGGATACGAGGTTGCCCTTGGCGCCCTGCTTGGCGGCGGCGGCGGATTGGGCGATGGTGGACGCGCCGGGGTCAAACATGGTCGTGAAGTCGGCGAACCCGCCGTCGTCACAAGTCAAGGTGTGAAGCAGCGCCATCAGGCAGCCCTCCGATTTGGCCTTGTCGATTTGGCCGGGCAGGCGTATAATGAAAGAGCATCGGGGTCAGAAATCAAGAAAGGGACACCGCCATGAGACTCATGCCGATCGTAGCCGTCTTGCTGTGCTTGTCCGCAATCGCCGCCGCCGACACGCTTGCGATGGACGCTGCCGAGTTGGACCGCTATGGGGCGCCGCTGGATGGTTTTGCGGCCGTGCGCGTCCGCGTGGACAACACTGTTCCGGCAGGCTCGCCTGGAGTAATGCCCACTCTGCCGCTTGCGATGGAGGACGTACAGTTTTCGATCTCCATCACCGGCGATTGGGAGGGGATTGGTGGCTGGAGTGTCGATGATCCGCTGAACCCGTGGTACGGCTCTCCGACTTCCCAGTTCGTTCAGGTGGTCGATGGTGTCAAGTACACTTCCGGAAGCGTTTTCCATCTTTCGACGCAGACCTTCGGCCCCTATTTCAACATCGACTACACGCCCGACATCGACGATCCCTGGAACGATGAGTCGTTGATGGACGCGATTCCCGTCGGCGTCACGTGGGACGTTTGCATCCGTTTGCTTGGCGACGTGCAGTTGTTCCATTCTCCTGCCGAGGGCCTGCTGACCATTGACGGCGTTTCGACTCCGCTGTACGACGCGGACCGGTTGCCACAGACTGCCATTCCCGAGCCGGCGACAATGTGCCTGCTGGCCCTGGGCGGTCTGACCGTCTTGACGCGTCGTCGCTAGTTGTTTCGTCTCGCAATTCATCTCGCACCCTGCGGCGGAGCCCCGTTTTGACACGAGGCCCCGCCGCTTTGTTGCGCGTTGGGGTTAGGCGAACGTCTGAGCCACGGCGAACCAGTCCACATGCAGGATCGGGTCGGTCGTGCTGTCCGTCTGGCAAACGAACGTCGGGACCATGGCGGCATTCGGGATGTCCGCTGCGGTCAGGGCGTAGGTCGTGGCGTCGAGTTGCGTTCCATCGACCCACAGTTCACCGCTCGTCAACCCGTTGAGCTTGAAGCCGAGCGTGATATACGTGGCCTCGACGAGAGTCGTCGCAAGGTCGAGACTCGTCCCGCCCGTGCCGCCTCGCTGGTGGCTGAACGTCACAGCCCCGGCGCCGGTCGTAAGGACGGTGAAGCCGCCCGTGCAGGTCGTGTTGCTCACGGCTCCGCTAGGAAGCGCGGTCGTATCCACGGTCGCCAGCCCCACCAGCAGTTGCGGGGTGATCGCCGTATCGACGACCTTGATCCTCGCCTCGAAGTACGTGACGGTGCTGGCGAGAGGGACAATCACCGGCCCGCCCGTGCGCTGCACGTTGATGCCTTGATGCTGCGTGCCGGAGTTGCAGTCGGCCAGGCACACGCCGGGAACGGACGTGTCGAGAGCCCACGTCCCAGCTGTGGCCTGGGTGGCAGTCCATACTCCGCTCGGCAGGTTCGAGAAGTCCTCGAACAGAGCAACGCCCTTGCCGGGGTAGTCGAAGCACGGGCAGTCGTTCCAGAAGCTGCTCAGGCCGTTGCCGTACATCAGGCGTTCGACGGTCGGAAGCAGAATCTTCGGCTGGACGAACTCGGCGAGCACGAGGCCATTGGTGCTGGACCGATCGACAGTCTGAGCGGCCTTGGCGATCACGATGCCCTCGCCGATGCCGCCGGCGACATACGAACCCGGCTGAACCGTCAAGAGCGTGGTTCCGAGAGTGCAGGCCTCGGCCGCAAAGATGTTGCAGACGACGCCGTTGGCGTCGGGGACCACGATGGGCACTTCGCACGGGCCTGTGTAGCCGGTGGGCCTGCCCATGCGCACGACGCCCGCGAAATTGTGGAGGTTGGCCGCCGAGGGCTTCTCCACACGGGTGCCACGGCTGGGTTCACTCGTCGCGGCCGTGCCGTAGTCCCTGTTGTAGCAGACGAGGTATCCGGGGTAGATGGTGTCAGAGCCCTCGTACCAAACCTTCTTCTCGGTTATGGTGTCGGGGCCTGGAAGCATTTGAGTCTGAGGCATTGTTGTATCTCCTGTCTCTTGTTACTGGTCATGCCTGGGTCGCCTACGCAGCGGCCACGTAGCTCCCGACTCCGCCCACGGCCTGCCGATTTTCGCAGAGCGTGTTGTAGTCGATGTCCAGGTGGGTGGTTGTCGTGTCGGGCTGGTACTTGTCCGGCCCGAAGGTCTGCCGCAGAACCATCTCGCCGGTCCGCGTGACCGGGTAGATCTGGTCCAGGTTGGCCATCACGACGGGGTAATAGCCCCACGCGGCGGAGTACGTGTCGAGTTGGTCGATCCAGACCAACGGCATACTCTTGAAGGTGGTGGCCCCGGTGAACTTGCCGAGCGAGCCGATGTTGTCGTTCTGGCCCTTCATGGCCTGCTCGCAGGACTTCAGGGTCGTCTCGTTGATGTAGATGCGTTTCGAGGCGAACCGGGGCGTCTCCAGATCCTTGACGAGGATCGGGCTCTCGAATTGCAGGTGGCGGAACATCGAGCCAAGGTTCTCTTCGTCCTGGCTCGTGTAGACGCCGGACAAGTTGGACCATTGGAAGTTCCAGTTGCGCCAGCGGGCGTAGGTGTCGTCACTGGCGTCGATCCCGCCGCAATCGCTGAAATCGGTCGGATTGGCGCCTTGGAACGCGCCGCTAAGGGTGGTCGCGGTCGTGACCTGCGCCCCGGTGATCGGAACGATCCAGTACGCCAGACCATAGGGGAGGGTCGTATCGGCCACGGCCGGCGCGGCCCAAAGCTGCTTTTCCATCAGCAGGGCCAGGTCCATCTCGGTGGCCATCTCTCGGGCCATCAGGTGATCGGCCAACTGCACCGGGTCGCGGGACGCCCGCACTTCCTCACGCACGAACGACCAGTTGGCGTTCGCGTGAGCCCATCCGATCTGGAGCTTCTTCATCGAAGCGCTGATGGACGGCTGGTAAATCTTGCCCGGCAACACGTACTGCGCCGTGCCGGTCTCGCGGTAGTTGACCCAGCGGTCGATGTACTCGCCGCCCTCGATCTGCCTCTTGTTGCCAAGCAGCAGGTGATTGAGCAGTTCGTGACGGTGAACCGTCGGGTCCAGAAGGTAGACAAACCTCTTGTCTGGCCGCGTTTGGGCGCGGCACGTCAGGACAAGGTCAACGAAATCGATTGCATTGAATCCATCGACTCCCATTGGAGTGATCCTTTATTGGTTGGGGAAGCGGTCATACCGCCGCTCCGAGCTTCCGCATGACCGCCCGCGTCTGGGCGATCTTCTGCTCCTGAATGGTTTCAGGACTGAGGGACGCCCTGCGGTTGGACGGTCTGCTTCTGGAGGTC
>CAYOCZ010000348.1:3562-4026 GCA_964402475.1 uncultured bacterium
CTGGAGGTCTTTTTCCGCTCGTCGGCGGCCTCCTGGTCGGCGCGCGACCTGACTTCCTGGGTTATGTCCGGGTGAAGGGTTTCGAGTGCGGCATGGAGCGAATCGGGGATACTGATTTTCCCGCCCAACTTCTGCGAGGCTTCTCGAATCGCCGAGGCCATCGTGGACACTTCCGTCCTGGCCAGACCTTCGTTCGAGTCCCCGCCAAGCAGCCGGGCCGGACCATCGCCGAACACTTCGCCGGCGTCGATCTTCTCGAACCAGTCGTCCTCGGCCGATACCGTCTCGGTCTCGACGCGACTCGCGGCGGACTGCCTCATCTCATCGAGGGCGGCTTGCAGCTTCTGCACCTGCACCCTGATGGAGTTGATCTTCTGAGGGCCCGCCTCGCTGTCGTACAGGTCTTCCTCGACGAACTCATCCGCCAGCGGGTCCGCGTCGGGCTGTGTCGCTTCGGTTTCAGG
>CAYOCZ010000349.1:0-4005 GCA_964402475.1 uncultured bacterium
TAGTCACTTGGCCGTCCGAGGCCATCGCCACTTTGCCATCCCGCCGTACGCCGACGATTGTCGTCGAGTGCCAGAGTTGTTCGTTCATGTTCCAGCCACAGTCCTGACCGAAGCCTCACCACAAAGCACGCCCTGAGTCCGACCGAAGGGACACCAAAACACAAAAGGCTCAGGTATCAGCCGTTGCACTCTGCCTTCTGACTTCTGACTTCGGCCGTCTCCGGCAGCCCCGCCCGGTCTGAAAGCAGCACGGCCTGACTCAGAACCCGCCGGAGGAACGGCTCGTCTTTCTCACGATCGAGTTCCGCCTCGGTATAGACAAGGACATCAGTCGGGCAGCCGGCCGGAAGGAAGTGGAGGATGAATTCCGTAGTACGGTCCATCCTCCTCCGTGCGTCTTGCCCCACTACAACCAGCAGGTCAGCATCGCTGTGCGGGGAGTAGGAGTCGGTCGCAAGAGAGCCGAAAAGCAGCACCCGCGTCACGTTCTGGTTCTGAGCCACAAGCTCGGTCGCGAGCCGTCGGAGCTTACCGACGGCTTCGTCCCTATTGAGCGAGAAGACCCTTACAGTAGTCGATGATGGCACGGGCATACTTGAATGCCTGCTCGGCGTCGGCCTTGAAGAAATAGTCCTTGGGTGCGCCTTCGTCGAACCCGTTGGCGTAGCGGGTCGGGATGTAGAAGTGGTCCAGCCTGGCCGCTGTCTCGTTCAGTTCTGCTGACTTCGCGGCTGCAGGGAGGTTCCGCAACAGACCGGCCACCGAGTGTCCCCAGCCTTCCTGGTTGTTGTGCAGGTACACGGCCTTGAGCGCCTTCTCCGCTGCCTGCTGGGCACTGAAGCAGGCCCACTCGTAGAAGCCCTTCTCGATGTCCATCTGGACGTGCTCCAGGTCCCTTTCGGCCTGGGCCAGCCAGTCTTTCCAACGGTTCGACATCGATTGACTCCGGCGTGATTATAGCCGGCCAAGGCCCTGAATCAAGCGCCGGTCCCGGAAACCGACAGGGATGCCACGAAAGCACGAAAGACACGAAGCTGGCCTGTGTTGGTCTCGGGTCGAAGAACCGAACCTCGAACGGCACGGTGATTCGGGGCGTCCTTGGCGGCGGCTGTAAAGCGCTGGCGGAGTTCGACCCTCGGGCGTCAGGTGGGAAGCCACAAGCTGTCGGGCCGTCTGGTATCGGACTCGGTACTCGGAGTCTGGGGATTCGAACTCTTGCTCGGCGACTTACGCCAGTTGGTCCTGCAGAGTGTAGCACCATGGCGCTTGACCCAAGACCCCGGGCTGTTCTTGCCTCGCCGCAACCTACAGCGGTCGTCTGGTTCAACCGCCGCCCTGGATGGCAGCGTCGCTCCGCCAAGTCTGAGTCAATGAACTAGCTCTGTGTTCCCGCCTCTACCTGCCGCTACCACCAACGGATGTCTGGACGTGGCATCCTGGCCAGCACCTTCACCATCTCTCTGGCCGCATCATCTCTCTGCCAGAGTTCGCGGCTGATGGTTGAGACGTCATCTCGGAACCAGGGAAACTCACCCGCTTCTTGAATTCCCTCGAAGTACACGATGTCCGACCAATCCTCGGTCACGGAGTCCAGCTTCGTTGCCGGGCTTGGCGAGTCCATGCTGACCAACCAAGCCCCGTTCTCTTCTCTTAGACGGCACGTGTGTTCCTCAAAGAACCTCGGTCGCCACATTTGGGGCGTCTGGACGTTCACGTTCAGTAGGTCCTCGTGCAGTAGGCCACAGATAGCGAGCAGTCTTGACACGAGTTCCTTGACCTTATCCGCGTCGCCTGACGTGGGCACTCGGAACAGCATCCATGAGGACCCTAGCCCGTCGGTGTCGACCGCCGCCTCGCGGGGTCTGAATCCACAGTCGGAACGGAAGCAGACGACGGACCCCTGCTGCTTCCCCAGCGAGTCCCAAACGGCGCGGTGGTTGAGCCCCCAGAATCTGACCTCGGCATCGCTTTCGGCTGCGCTGGGTTCGCGTACCTGAAGTTTCACGGCAAGCTCCACCCAAGTCCATTTACCGTCACGCTGTCTTTCGCATCTGATCCTGGACTCGTTGAAGTCTGAAGGTACATCGTCCAACCTAGATTCATCCGGCATGTCCGTGAGCGATGCGAGAAAGCGGTCTATGTCGTTGACTGCATCGGGAAAGACATGAAGTAGCCGTGTGTAGTCCTCAGTTGTCACCTCGCGGAAATGTGCTAGGTTGTTCCGAACTTGCTCGACTTCGCGGAGCTTGGGCACGATCACCCTTTCGGGGTCAGCCGAGAACAGTTCCTTGAACGCTCTCTCGCACTTCATGATGGTGAGAAGGTCACCGAACGTGAGGTACACCAACGGTATGTGCGACGTCCTCCCAATGTGCCCGTAGTCGTACGCATCTTTGCATCGGCTCTCGCACAGGCCTGCAAGTGTCGTTCCCTTCTCTTTACGGATAACCACGTCGCCCCACTTGCTTCCGTGCGTTGCCTTCAACACCGCGAACACCATCATCCTCATAGCGTTCTCAAGTCGGAAAACCATGTTATAGACGTCGTAGTATCTGGTCGGTAGATAGTCGTCTGGGATGCTCCACGCAGTATGGACGTCTTTCGTGACTGGCTGGATCGACTGCCATTTCATCGCCTACTCCCTTCCCATGTGTAGGATTTCGGGGACATCTCTTCAATCTCCGTCAAGGCCGGGTGGGGCTGGAAAGAAAGCCTGCTACTTCTCCACCGTGTTGCCCACAACTTGGGTGGTCGTGGTCGTGATGACTCCGGCAGTCAGCAGAGAAATGATCCAGTCCCCGAACGTCTGGAAGGTCTTCACGCGGACATTCTTGAGACCGTATCGGCCTATCAGGTTGGCCGCGTTGTTGTCGCTCAGGGCGATAAGCCCCTCGAAGAGATACCAGTTCTTCATTGAGTAGCGGTGCGCCGCTCGGTCGCAATCTGCGAGCAGCATCACTTGGGTTCCGGGCGGCGCAGACACGTATGACGCGTTCATGCACCTCAGCGAGAGTGTCGCCGTGGCCAGAGCTGCAATTAGGACGACTATCTTCATCTTGCCTCCTTGGCGAGTGCTCTGTCGGGGCAATTCTAGACCGCTGGCCATTCATGTCAAATGCGAGGACGGGGAGAGGAACGCGCGTCGGCCCGGAGGGGCTTCACGTGCCCCCGTTTCCCATCACTGTGACCTCCGTTTCGCCGTACTCTACAGCCCCCGTCTGATGCTGTCGAATTCCACTTCACTTACCACCCTGGTTTGCTTGACGTGTCCTGACGGGTCCATCTCCGTCACGAAGTAGTTGCCTGTCTGTAGGAGAGACAGCTTGGGGTCAATGAGCGGCGTCCCTTCGACGGTGATCCAGAACCGGCCATACACGTATGGGACATACCACCATGATTGGGTCGCGCGAACGTCAACGAGAGCGATGCAGCCGGGGACCGACTTGATCGCACGGTCAATCGCGGTCTCCAAATGCGGCGAACCCGTGGGAATGAGGATTATCAGGTGCGCGATGTCCTGTCCCCTCGCGGGCGTGGCGCCTCGTTTGAAGCTGGCGGCACGCGAGAGGTCGAGGTTGACGGTAGAGACGACCGTACAGTTCAGAATCTGTTTAGTGCACGACACCGCTAGCGTCACGCACGCCAGCAACACGACGGCTACGAAGCGATTGTACATGTTCTTCCTCCTTCAGTGTCGGACGAATCTTGGGAACACCTGGCTCGACTCCTACGGCGCCAAGACCGGGCGGGGTTCGGGGTTCACCATCAGGCGAAGCGTACCAATTGGGGCTCGGATGTCAAGGCGGCGGGGGAAAATGGCCGACGGCTGACGGCCTACGGCTAACGGCTGATAGGCACTGGAGGGGCAAGCAGCATTCAGGAGTCTGTATTCGAAGGCGGGACTCGCTGACGGCAGATGGCTCACTGCCGTCCTATCTCCGGCCGCCACTCGCGGATTTGGGCGAAGACTCTGGCAGAGAGCGTGACAAGGGCTTTGGCAGAGGT
>CAYOCZ010000350.1:0-3985 GCA_964402475.1 uncultured bacterium
CAGCCCGTTCGGCAAGGGGAAGATGCTGGCCGGACGGTCCTCAAGTTCGACAGTGGCCTCATCGTCAAGCGGGAGTTCCAGGCCGGCGGCGGTTCTCGCCTGGTGGTGTCGGACCCCACGGGCAAGATCAAGGCCCCGCAAACCTTCCTGGACACCCTGACGGGCAAGGGGATCGCCTTCGACCCGCTGGCGTTCCTGCGCATGGAGCCCCAGAAGCAGTTGGAGACGCTAAAGCGCCTCGTCAGTGTGGACTTCTCCGACCTGGACGACAAGCGGAAGGCCCTGAACGAAGAACGGGCACACGCCGGCCGGGATGTCACCGGCAGGAAAGACCAGATCGAGACGATGCCGGAGTACCCCGGCGTGCCGGCAGCGGAAGTGTCGGCGGCGGACCTGTCGGGGGAGTTGACGGCAGCGCTGGAGCACAACGCGGAGATTGAGCGGCTTCAGCAGAGACTCGATGCGGCACAAAGCTACGATGGCGACATGAGGGAAAGATTGCTTCAAGACTCGCATTGCATTGCAGACGCACGCGCCTTACTCGACGCGGTTGAAAAGGAGCGGCTGGACGCAGACCCGGCAAAAACCGAAGCAACCCTTCTACAGACACGAGAACAGGTTGCACACGCACATGCGCAAATCGCTGCATGGCAGAAGAGACTTGAGAGCGCCCAAAACATGATTTTAGCTCTTGAGGACGAGATCGGCAGGGTTAGCAATATGGACGAGCGCATCATCGTTCTGAGCAAAGACCTTGCTGCTGCTGAGAAACGTCATGCCGACTCGAAAACCAAAGCTGACGCTGCGCATGTGGCCCTTGTCGCCGCAAGCAAAGCGTTCGGTTCCCCCGCCGTCATTGACCTTGCCCCCATCAAGGCCAAGCTCACCGGCATCGAGGACACCAACCGCCAGGTCCGGGCCAACCTTGCCCGCAAGCAGTTGGAGGCCCAGTTCCGGGAGTTGAAGGACCGTTACGAGAGCCTGACCCGCGACATCGACGCCCTGGACCGCGAGAAGGCCAAGCGGATCGCCGAGGCCCCCATGCCTGTGTCCGGCCTTGGGATCGGCCTGCAAGGCGTTCTCTACAACAATTTGCCCTTCGAGCAGGCGTCGAGCGCCGAACAGTACCGCGTCTCGACCGCCATCGGCTTCGAGTTGTGCCCGAAGACCGGCGACTCCATCCGTATCGGCCTGATCCGCGATGCGAGCCTGCTTGATGACGAGAGCCGCAAGATCATTGCCGAGACGGCCGCGAAGTACGACGCGCAGCTCATCCTGGAGGTCGTAACCGAGGACGCCGAGGACGCCGACATCATCATCGAGGATGGGGAAATCAGGCAGGTCGAGGAGGCGGTGGCGTGAATATCTGGCGAAAAATCAAATGTCTGTTCGGTTTCCACAAGAACGAACTGATTACGCCCGTCGAGCAGCGATTTGGCGAGCAAAGGCTTTTCGTGTTGGTCTTCTGCCCGTACTGCTTCAGGCTGCTGTTGATATTGTCGAATGAACACAAAAACAAGGAGTCTTTGACCCATGCCAATCACCGAAACTGAGAGGCTGGAAAGAAAGCACCATATCGGGGGATCAGATATGCCGGCGATCCTTGGGCTGGACCCCTGGTCTAGTGCAGAAGATGTGCGGCTTCAGAAATTGGGCCGCGTCATCGACAAGCCGGCCTCTGACGCCATGAACGCCGGGACGTGGCTGGAAGGCGGCGTGCTGGCCTTCGCCGCTGAACGCCTCGGGGAGATCAACACGCACCCCGGCCCCAAGGCGGTCGCGGGCACGCCGATCGTCGTCAACACGGACGGGCTTCTCCTGGCGACTGGCGACCCCATCGAGGCCAAGACGGCAAAGTTGTTCGGCCCGTCGAAAGAGGACTGGGGCGACGAGGGCACGGACCAAGTGCCAAGCCGCGTCATCATCCAGGCGACGGCCCACATGATGGCCTGGGACCGGCCCCTATGCCACGTGCCGGTCCTGATGGGCGGGCGGGGGTTCATCATGTACGAGATCCCCCGCAACATTCAGATCTGCGAGATCATCGCCACGAAGGCGCGGGACTTCTGGGAGAAGAACGTCCTGGGCGACACGCCGGTCGAGAACAGCGCGGCCACGCTGGAAGTCGTCAAGCGCCTCAAGCACGAGCCGGAGAAGGTCGGCATTGTTGACCCGATCATCATCCGGGCCTGGCTCGCCGCGAAGGAAGACTTAAAGGCGGCGGCGGAACGTGCGGAGAAGAACACGGCGGCGGTCCTGGCTGCGTTGGGTTCGGCAGAGGCTGCTTCTTGCGGCGACCTCGGCGCCATCACTTACTTCATGGAAACGCGCAAAGAGCACGTCTGCAAGGCGAGTACTTTCCGAGTCCTTCGGCTCAAGCCCAAGGGCCTCTAAACAGTCAACCATTTGCAGGAGAAAGATTATGACACAAGCACCACCTAAAGCACCCGACAAGGCGTTGGCGAAGGTCCAGCACATCGACGTGAACCTTCCCGTCAAGTCCGTAAACACGTTCAAGCACTTCATGGCGCAGCCGGCCATGCAGGAAATGCTCAAGAAGGCGCTGGTCAAGCACCTGACCTACGACCGCCTGATTTCTATGGTGACCGTTGCGATCTCGCGGACGCCCAAGCTTCGCGAGTGTACGCCGATGAGCCTGCTGCAAGGGTGCCTCGATGCGGCCCTGGCAGGCTGCGTCAGCATCGGCGGCCCCGGCGCGCGCGGCTATCTTATCCCCTATAAGAACGGGCGGCTGTCCAGGGAGATGCGCCAGGACATATACGAGGCCCAGTTCCAGAGCAGCTACCTGGGCATCTGCGACCTGGCCCGCCGGTCGAAGGAAATCGCGTTCATCGACGCCTTCCCCGTCTTCAAGAGCGACCGCTTCGAGTACAGCCAGGGCTTCGAGTCGAAACTGGTCCACGTGCCCGACTCCGATCCGAAGGCCGACAGGTCGAAGAAGGCACTGGTTTACGTCTACGCCATTGCCCGGTATCGCCAACATGCCCTGCCTCAGTTCCGCGTCCTCACTATCGCCGAGATCGAGGAGCATCGGGCGCGATCCCGCGCCGCCAACGATGGTCCGTGGGTGACTGACTACATCGCTATGGCCCTGAAGACGGCCGTTTGGGTTCTCGGCAAGTGGCTGCCGCAGACGCCCGAAATGCAGGACCAGTTGGCAAAGGAATCGTCCGTCGAGTTCGTCGATGCCAGGGTTGTCGAACTGCCGGACCTGGACGTTGGGGAGAGCCGCACAAGTTCTCTCGCCGACCGCTTGGCCACCAACGGCAAGCCTGCCCAGGGCGAAGTGATCGACCCCGACACCGGCGAAGTGCTGCCCGCCGAGGCGCCGGACCCCGAGACTCAGGCCGAAGTCGCCCGCCAGGTGCAGGCGCTCAAGGATGCCGGCGGCGCTGGCCCTGAAGATGCCCCATCGGACTTTGATGACGACCATGACTTCAATACCCCGCCCCCGCCGGCGACGAAGAGGAAGTAGCCCCCATAGGCGACCGCGAACTGCCTTAAAGGCGCGGCCCTCTCGCCGGGCGGACACGTGCGGCGAGGGCTTATGAACCAACCCGGCAACGCCGGAGCAAGAAGGAGCAACGATGTTTAAGCGACTCAATCTGGTTTGTTCCTGCGGCGCACGGTGGGCTGGGTCATTGCCCGCCCCAATGGCCGATGCGTTCGAGGTCCAGTGGCGACAACTCCACACAGGCGAAGGTCACGGGGTAGCCACACCAAAACAGGCGTCCAGAGCGCGAACCGCCGCCGAAGAAGCGGCCATGAAGGAGCAACAATGAACATTCTCGCTCTCGACCCCGCCACGCATTGCGGCTGGGCACACCCCTGCGGCGCATCGGGCGTATGGGACTTACCCACGAAACGCGACGAATCCGGGGGACTGAAACTCATCTGCCTTCGAGCCAACCTACACGAACGCGCCCTTATGGATTATGGAAACAGGCTTATCGACTTTGAATCA
>CAYOCZ010000351.1:0-3976 GCA_964402475.1 uncultured bacterium
TTCGTGACCGCGAGTGCGCGCAGCCCGTCGATGGGCCCGAGCGCTCCCGCAGGCAACCCGGTGATGCGCGCGAATACGGGCAGGCTCACGTCCGAGAAGTTCAGGTGGCGCGTACCCCGGACCATCACCATGTAGCAGGTGTCCTGCGCCGCCTCAAAGAAAGGCAGGTTGATGAGCTTGTTCGCGGCGCCGGCGTTGTCGTGGTGTACGAACATGAACGGACGTCCGAGCGGACGATCGAGCATCCCACCGAGCTGGAGCCCGTCCAGGTTGACGCCGGCCCGGCAGCGGGCGTCAGCGAGACCGGCTTCGCCGGCTGCGGTCCCGCCGAATGAGTGGCCGACTACCCCGATGCGGCCAAGGTCCAGTCGGCCTTTGAAGGGCCCTTCCGCGTTCATCGCCTCCAGCCGGTCGATGACGAAGCCGATGTCTTCCACCCAGGTCCGCAGGCTCAGCAGCGTCTTCGGTCGGGCGTCCGAGATGGCGCGGATCAGCGTGCGCAGGCGTGCCGGGTCCGCGGTTTCGTTGAGTTCCCGCTGCAGGTCAGTAGCAGCCGCTCGTTCCATGCCTCGGGCCCGTAGTTCTTCGTTGTCGAGGGGAAAGATGCGCAGCGTGCCGTCGGACCGGATGAAATGGGACGTCTCAAACGCGTGCCCGACGCTCACCGCCACGTACCCGTGGCTTGCCAGCTCTTCCATCAGTACCGTGCTCGCGTCCATGCCCGCGCCGTACGCCGGCGAGTAGATGACTACCGGGAAATCCGGGACGCTGTCGCTCAACACGCCGTCGCCGTACGAGTTCGACCGCAACGCACCCAGGCTGTCGAAGAACGCCGGCGGCATGGGCGAACCCTTGGGTAGGCTCCGCTTGCGTTCGTCGGCTTTCTCCAGATACGGTACGCGCCTTGTGCACGACGTCTTCAGGGCCGGGTACCAGAGGCGGAATGCTACCTCGCGGAGGTCGTCGGGGTCGGGCGTGAAGGTTTCGGGCCGGGTCGAGTCCACGAAGCTGAACCGGGCAGACCCGACGCTATAGGGCCCGGTCGGCTCGGGAAGAGAAGGAGCCCCCGCTTGCTTTGAGCAGGACAGCACGGCGAGCACGATGAGAGCCGTCGCTCCGATGCGGACGACGCTTGCGGTCATAGGGAATGGATGGTGTCTTGAGGACATGGTCTTTCGCTCCTTGTGTTCAAGAGGGGACCCGGACTGCATCTTCGTACTATAGGTCACAGCCACTGTATTTCAAGCGAATCAAGCTGGCAGTCTTGCCTGGAGCGATAGCGAAGGGCCGGGTGAGTACTCCGCTACGCTCTGCGTCCGCGCGCGAGGCGCCGGATGAGCCCGAGCAGGATGTTGTATCCCGGCACCTGCTCCATGTACAGGCGGTAGTCGTCTCCGAACTTCTCGATGTTGGCTTCGTCTTCTCCCTTGAGTCCCAGGGCAAACACAAGCGAACCCGCGGCTCCGAGCAGGAAGAAGACCCAGTGCTGGCCGATGAGTGCCAGAGCAAACGCCAACAAGAAGAAGGACGCGTACTGCGGATGACGGACGACCGAATAGACACCGGTGGTTACGAGCACGGTCGTATGGACGTAGCTCTTCCCCCTAGGCACGTCGGCTTTGCGGCGGAAGTAGAATATCGGCAGCCAGGCAAGCACACAGCCGGCTGCCCAGAGCACGAATCCGAGATATCTCAGGAGAGGTAAGTAGTCCCGGCCGATGAAGAAGAGGAGGGCGAACTGGGCGACCAGCATGGCCCCGCCGACCGTGGACAGGACCATTCCTCGCCGGTGCATTTCTTTCTGGCGAACGGTCTGGCCCTCACTCTCAAATCCGGGTCCGCCGGTCTTCATTGTTACATCATAGTCGCGGGCCGCGGGGCTTCAAGCGCTGGGATCGGGTCGGCCGCGATTCTCCCGCAGCAGGGCCGAGGGGGCGGCGCAAGCCGCCCCTCGGCGTTGCGTGTCCGTTCCCCGACGGTTTGACAGCCGTGCCGTACCGGCTACAATCCCTTGAAGAAAGGAGCCAACCATGACGGAGAAGAAACGTCTGACCACGAGCTTCGGAAAGCCGGTCGGGGACGACCAGAACAGCCTGACGGTCGGCAGCCCCGGCTACACTCTGATGTCCGATGTCCATCTGGCCGAGAAGCTGGCCCACTTCAACCGCGAGCGGATACCGGAACGGGTCGTCCACGCCAAAGGCGCGGGCGCCCACGGCTACTTCGAAGTCACCCACGACGTGACCAAGTACACTTGCGCCAAGTTCCTGTCCAAGGTCGGGATGAAGACCGACGTGTTCGCGCGGTTCTCGACCGTGGGCGGGGAAAAGGGGTCGGCCGACGCGGAGCGCGACCCGCGCGGGTTCGCGGTGAAGTTCTACACTGAGGAGGGGAACTACGACATGACCGGCAACAACACGCCGGTCTTCTTCATCCGCGACCCGATCAAGTTCCCGGACTTCATCCACACCCAGAAACGCAACCCGGCGACCAACGCCAAGGACCCGGACATGTTCTGGGACTTCCTGTCGCTGACGCCCGAGTCGATCCACCAGGTGACGATTCTCTTCTCGGACCGCGGCACGCCGAAGTCCTACCGGCACCTGAACGGCTACAGCGGGCACGCGTTCAAGTGGTACACGGAGAAGGGCGACTGCTGTTGGGTGAAGCTCCACTTCAAGACCGAGCAGGGAGCGCAGAACTTCACGCGTGAAGAGGCACAGGCGATGGCGGTCCGCGACCCGGACCACGCTACCCGCGACCTGTTCGACTCGATCAAGCGGGGTGAGTTCCCAGCCTGGACCGTGCAGATTCAGGTGATGCCGCCGAAGGACGCCGCCGGCTACCGGTTCGACCCATTCGACGTAACCAAGGTGCTTCCGCACGGCGACTATCCGTTGACACCGGTCGGACGGATGGTGCTGAACCGCAACCCGGAAAACTACTTCGCTGAAGTTGAGCAGTCGGCATTCAGTCCCGGCAATCTTGTGCCCGGCTTCGCGCTCGCGCCGGACAAGATGCTCCAGGCCAGAGCGGTATTCTACCACGACGCGCACCTGCACCGGCTCGGCCCGAACTACCACCTGCTGCCCATCAACGCGCCGAAGGCAGCCATGGTCAACTACCAGCGTGACGGCGCGATGCGCACCGACGCCAACGGCGGCCCGGGCCCGAACTACTGGCCGAACACCTTCGGCGGGCCCGCGCCCGACCCGAAAGCCGGTGAGCCGGCGTTCGACTTCTCCGGTGAAATCGGCCGCCGGCCATATCCCAAGACCGAGGACGACTTCGTCCAGCCCGGCAACCTCTACCGCAAGGTCATGGATGACACCGCGCGCGAGCACCTGGTCGGCAACATCGTCGCGCACCTCGGCGGTGCCCAGAAGCGCATCCAGTTGCGCCAGTCAGCTTTGTTCTTCAAGGCCGACAAGGAGTGCGGCGCCCGCGTCGCCGGCGGGCTCAAGCTCGACGCGAAGGAGGTCGAACGGCTGGCAGGTATGACGCAGGAGGAGCGGGTCAAGGCCACGTCCTGACCGTCGCGAGAAGCACAACATCTACGTGCTGAAATAGCACGAGACTTCCGACTCAACGAGGGGCGGCTCCGGCCGCCCCTTCATTTCTCGCGTCCTCGAAAGCTCACCGCAAGGCTCCCTGGAAAGATCGCCCCAAAGCTCGCCGGAACGTTGGCCGCAGAGTATGCTGGATTGTTACTTCCAGCATGTGTCTCAGGGCATGGGCGAGCGGATAGACCAATGCGTGCATACGCGCGTCCGCCGTCGGGTTGCGACCTGGTCCCGAACTCGTTCGCGTTGAGGTTCACGACGTTGTTCACGCACAAGTTCGGGAACAAGGTTGCCGCGAAATTCCTCGCATTGTCCGTCTTGAAGTCTCCTTCAAGGTTTCTTCTGACGGTGTGCCGAAAGCTACGGGTCCGGACTCAGGACATAGGTAACAGGTTATTATCAGGACATAGGTA
>CAYOCZ010000352.1:0-3974 GCA_964402475.1 uncultured bacterium
AGGCCAAGACCAAGGAGGTCAAAACCCTCACGGCGAAACTCGCCCGGCGCGACGCCAGAATCGCCACCATGACGGCAAGCCGGGTCGAGGCCGGGCAGAGCGGCAAGGATGCCATCGTCTACATCAAGGACGTGTTCAAGGGCGAACTCACCGAGAAGGGCAAACAACTTCAGCAGCGGTTGATCCAAATCGCGGAGTCTGTTCGGCCCGGGACAGCCCAGCGGCGCCTCGGCAGGTTGCGGGTAGCCGTCCAGAAGGCTTACGAGCATTTTCTGCACCGGCAGACTGTCGGCAAGGTGGCTGACCGCCTGGCGTTCCTGCGGCAAAGCGTCAACCGCATGGACGAGCCGTACCGCGCGGCCGCGCAGGAGTTCATCGGGGCGTACCAGAAATCCGAGCCGAGCGACCAGACCCTCGGTCGTCTGAAATCGCGTGAAGACTACCTAAACCGTAATCCTGAGATGGAAGCGCTGATGCCGGGCCGGGCGATGAAACAACTCGAACGGTTGACGCAGACGCCGCTCGGACAACTCAAGCAGCAAGACCTCGACGACCTCGGCCGGACTCTTGACCTTCTGGTGGCCTTGAACGAAACGAAACTGGAACTGAAGGTCGGTCGGCGTCGCCGCTTCCTCATTCAGGACATTCGGAAAGCCACGACCGAGATCCAAAAGGCCCACGACGAATTGCCGCCTGCGAAGCGTGGCAGGGACAATATGCTCGTCTGGATACTCAAGGACTCTAACCCCGACATCCTTCGCGTCACGCGGATGATGGGCGGCGACGAAGGCGTGTTGACCGAGTACCTTGTCCGGGGCATCTACGAGGGCGAGCGAGTCGAAAACACCTGGCAACGGCGGGGCCTTACGCCGGTGATCGAGTTCATGGAAGCCAAGGGGTTGTGGTGGGGGTCGCGGAAGATGCGGCAGGCGCTCGGCAAGCCCATGACGGTCAAGTTGCCGACCGCGCGCGGATGGGAACATGGGGCGCGCGTGGGAAGCGTCACGGCGACGATTGATGATTTGGTCAAGACCGTGCTGGACAGCGAAGACCCCAACACGGCCCGCGAGATCGAGGCTGCCGGGTACTGTTGGGATACCCAGCCCAAGCGGACGTTGACGCGGCCGGGTCCGAACGACGAAAAGTGGTATCTCGGGCCGAAAGACTTTGACGCCATGCGAGACGCCTTAACTGCGAATGGCTGGATTGGGTACAAGGACTTGCTTCAGGGCGAGTTCAACAATCACGAGCGATGGGCCGCTCAGGATGCCGTCAAGTTCCGCCTGGCCGGGTCGCATCTCGACGAAACCAAGACGTATTGCCCGCGAAGCCGCAACCTTGGCCGGGAACGCAAGCGCATTCCTGAAGGGTCGTGGGGCGAGTTCATGGAGTCGATGTTGGAAGATGGCGGGCCCTGGCACGAGCGTACCGGCTCGTCGGCGGCGGTCATGGGGCGGCCGGCTCTGGCCGCGTACTTGGGATGGCTCAAGTTCACCAGCAAGGCCATCGGCCGGGCCGAGTCCATCCGAAACGGTTGGCTCATGGTGGCGCACCGGGATATTCGCACCGAGATCGGGCGGAGGTTCGGCCAGAGCGTGCTCGACCATTTTGAGAGTCACCTGAAGAACGTCTCTGGGTCCGGCATGACGCGGCACTCGCCGCTGGACCGGCTTCTTTCGGAGACGACAAACCGTTTGGCGTCGGCGGCGATTCGGTTGCGGTTGACGAGTTGGGCGAGGCAGCCCATCAGTACCGGCATCGTGGCCGACGTACTCGGTGCGGACAACGTCTTGGCTGGGTACAAGGCGGTCATGGCTCACCCGAAAAAAACCTTCGCCGAGATTGTGGCTAACAGCGACGTCTTCTGGATGCGATATTACTCTTGGCGGACCGCGGCCCTGGTCGGTGCGCTCGGCGAACCGGAAGCGAAATATCCCGCGATTTCGTGGATGGATATGCCTCTGCGGTGGGGCGACTTCGCGGGCCTCGGGTCTCTGTGGGAAGCCGTGAAGGCTGCGCATCCGAAGTGGTCGCTTGACGACGTGGCCCGCGAGTCGGAACGGATGGTGAACGAAGAGGGTGCCGCCCCGACCTTCAGCGACACTTACATGAGCGAGATGCAGCGTCTCGCCCGCATCAAGCCCTGGCTCAAGACCGTGACGTTGTTCAAGAACCTTCCAAACCGCATCTACAACAAACTCCTCGGGCGCTATCAGGACGTGGCGAAAGACCCCAACAACCCGAAGAAATGGGCCGCGCTTGTCAAGGCCGTCATCGCCGTGCTGATCAACATCTTTGTGGCGATGGGTCTCATCTCGGCCGGTGGCCGGTTACTGTCCAGTGGCGGCAAGAGAAAGCCGAGTGTCGGTAGAATGGGGATGGACACCATCGGCGGCGCGCTCGGCACGGCCTATGGCCTGGGCGACGCCTTCTCGACGATCCGCATGATGTCCAGGCGGGGTACGAGTTACGGCACGACCGCGCAGCAGATGCCCGTTCAGCAAGTCATGGCGGATTCGCTGGGCGCGACGTTTGACCTGTTCCAGGCCATCGACGCTTTTGCCGCCAGCGACCCGAAGGCCCTGAGCAAACTGTCGCGGGCGGGTTACCGAGGTACGAACGCGCTATTCTACGCAACGGGCTTGCCTGTGGCCCCGCTGTCGTATCTTCGCGGCCTCTCGATTGCGGCCCGCGGGCACGAAGCCAAGGCCAAGTCGCAGGACGCCGGCCCCAAATCGCGCGATACTGGTAGAGACGCGGCGCTGTGGAAGGCCAGCGGGGGCGACGCGGCGGCCGTGGCCACACTTCGCAAGCAGGGAATGACGCTGGGCGGGGCTCGGACGGCGCTCCGGGCCTTGTGCCGGAAGAAGGGTATCGGCAGCGCGGAGACGGCGAAGAGAATCAGCGGCCTGACGCGGGCGTGGAGTGCCCGGGCTCAGGCGGCATAGCGGAAGGAGAAGGGCGATGGCGGCAACGGTAATGGGACATCCGGGGCGGTGGACGATTTACAGTGCGGCCGTGAACTGCGCGGCGGGCGACACGACGGCGCTGGTCGCGGCGGTGTCGGGGAAGCGGATCTCGCTCCTGGGCTTGGTTGGAACGGCAAACGTCGCCGGCACGATCACGTTGAAGTCGGGCTCGACCGCCATCAGCGGTGTCATGCCGGTTGGTGCCGTTAGCGGGTTTGTGCTTCCGATTTGCCCGGAGACCGACCCGCAGACGATGGGATGGTGCCGCACGGTGGCGGGCGCCGCCCTGAACCTGACGACCGTGACGTGTGAATTTGACGGGGTTCTGCGTTACGCCGTCGAGGACTGAAAGGGCTGAGTCATGGCTAACGGGATATGGAACGCGGACGGGGCGTATGCCTTCACCTCTGAAACTGACCCGCCTTGGGTGGGCACGACGATGGCCACCGACGGCGGGACCATCACAATCGCCAGCGCGACGGCCCCGGCGAGTGCCCAACCGGCGGCCCTGACGTTCGGGTTTGCCGTGGGCGGGGCCTACGAGGTCAACCTGGGCGACTGGCTGGGCGGGGCGGATGTTGGCACCGTGCAAGTCACCCACGCCGACGCGGTTGTCACGGTGGGCCAAGCGATTACGGGCAATGTGACCTCGGCCGGAACCCTCACGCTTGAAAACGGCGAGAACGTGACGGGGATAACCACCATCGTCGGCACCGCCGGAACCCTCCAGGTCAACAGCGGAACGGTGGTATTCACTGGCCTGGTTAGCGCTATGGCCAATGGTACGCTTGGCATCACGAATGGCGCCACGGCTGACGTGACCGCTGGCGCACTCTGGCTTGGCGATGGCGCCGTCGCCAACGCCGGGACCATCCTCGGGTGTGTCGATGGGGGAGATGCATCGGTCTGCACCTGGACCGGCACCGGCACCATCCGATGTACCGTAGCCGGAACCCTCGACCTCTGTACCGACGTTGCCAACTCCCAGAGCATCGACATCCAGCC
>CAYOCZ010000353.1:0-3969 GCA_964402475.1 uncultured bacterium
TGGTGGCCCTGATGATGCCGGCGACCAACTGCGGGACCGCGGCCGAGATGGTCGCGGCGATGGTCGGCCGGACGAAGACCGGGACGCTGGTCCCGATGCCAGGCACGGCCCAGTGCCGACCGGGCTCGACTGACTCCTTTAGCCCGGACCGCGCTTCTCGGGTGCTGCGGTTCACAAGGACTTCACCATCAAGACACCAAGGCACGGAGAGAGTCGGACCAGAGCAGCACTGATGTCTGTGCAACTCGGCGAGCATAGCCGGGCCGGGTTGGTGGTCAACGGCAGCGGAGAAGTGGTCCAGTGGTCAGGTGGTCGAATGACGGGTGCGACTGCTCTCGACATGACTGCGCTTCGGTTCTAGAATTCCTCCATGAGACGCGGAGTGGCAGTGATGCCCCTGCACTGGGGCAAGGCCCCGTCGTGGCTGTTCCAGCGAATGGTGAAGCTGTGCCGGGCCGTCACCGAGATAGTGGTCACTGACTACGGGCCGATGGAGCTCCTCCGCAGGTTCTCTGACCCTGTTTGGTTCCAGAGCTTCGGGTGCGTTCTCGGATTCGACTGGCACTCGTCCGGCGTGACCACGACCGTGTGCGGCGCACTCAAGGAAGCGGTGAAGGGGCAGGAGGCCGGTCTCGGCCTGTATGTCTGCGGGGGCAAAGGCGGGGCGTCGCGCAAGACGCCGGCTGAAATCGAGGGGTTCTCGGAGAGGTTCAGCTTGGACGGTGAGCGGCTGGTCAGGGCGAGCCGGCTGTCAGCCAAGGTTGACTCGGCAGCCCTGCAGGACGGGTTCCAGATATATCAGCACGTGTTCATCGGCACGACGCAGGGGAATTGGGCTGTTGTGCAGCAGGGCATGAATACCGACACCCGCTGGGCGAGGCGGTACCACTGGCTGTCTGAGAGTCTCGAGGACTTTGTGTTGGAGCCGCATGAGGGTATAGCCTGCGACCACGTCGGCAAGCCGCTGAACATGGTTGCGGCCGAAGCCGACACGGCGCGGCAGGCGGTGACTGCCATCTCGCAGCGGTCGCCGGATGTGACCGTGAAGGAACTGGAGCGGGTGCGGGCACTGGGAATGCCCGAGCAGCACCCGGTCGGTCTTGGCGACGTGACCCCGAGGTATCTGCGGAAGGCGCTCGTTGGCACGTACGAGAAGCCGCCACAGGACTTCTCTGCACTGCTCCTGCAGCCCGGAGTCGGGCCGAAGACAGTCCGCGCGCTGGCCTTGATTGCCGAGGTGGCGCACGGCGCGCCCTTGAGCTTCCGCGACCCGGTAACCTACGCGTTCGCGGTCGGCGGCAAGGATGGCTGGCCGTACCCGGTGGACCGAAACGCGTACGACCGGTCGGTGACGTTCCTTGAGAAAGGCATACGCGAGGCGAAGCTGGGCAACCGGGAGAAGCTGGACGCGTTGCGGAGGTTGGATTCCTGGTCCAGGGCCGTGGGTTCTTCCTCCGTCACCCTGAGCGAGGCGGACGAGTCGAAGGGTCTTTCGGGTGTCCGAAGAGATTCCTCGACTCCGGCGAAGGGCGCCGTCGTGTGGCTCCGCCACCGTAGGAACGAACGGAATGACACCAAGGATGAAGGAGCGTCATGAGTCAGCTCAGGCGCAGGTTCCCTCAGGCGTTTGTAGAGCGGTACTCGCGGTTCATACCTGACTTCGACGCGTTCCTCGATGCCATGCAGCGGCCGCTCCGTCGGACGTTCCGCGTCAACACCATCAAGGCGACGCGCGAACAGGCGCTGGACCTGCTCGCCGACCTGAAACCGGAACCTCTACCCTGGTATGAGCTCGGGTTCAGCCTGGAAGAAGGTAAGGGCCTGGGGAAGCGCATCGAGCATTTCATCGGGCTCATCTACGTGCAGGAGGCCGCCTCGATGGCGCCGCCGCTGGTCCTTGACCCTCAGCCGGGCGAGCGGTGCTGGACATCGCCGCGGCGCCCGGCTCGAAGACGACCGAGATGTCGGCGATGATGCGTAACACCGGCATCATCGTCTCCAACGACCCTTCACCGACGCGCGTACGCGGTCTCATCGGCAATGTGGACCGTGCCGGGTGCCTGAACGTGGCCGTGTGCCGGATGGACGGATTGGCGCTGGGGAAAGCTGTGGCAGGGAAGTGTGACCGGGTGCTGGTCGACGCGCCGTGCTCTTCCGAGGGCACTATCCGCAAGTCGGCACAGGCATTGGAGCGGTGGTCGGTAGCTGCAATCGAGCGCTTCCCGTCGATTCAGAAGCGGCTGATACTCGCCGGGTATCTTGCGCTCAAGCCCGGCGGAGTGATGGTCTACTCCACCTGCACGGTCGCGCCGGAGGAGAACGAGTCGGTCGTGGCGTACCTGCTGAGCCGACAGCCCGAGGCTGAAGCTGCTGCGGCCGAGCTGCCGGGTCTGGTGATGCGGCCCGGGCTGCGCGAGTGGGGACGTAAATCGTTTCCAGAGGCGGTTGGCCGCTGCCGGAGAATCATGCCTCAGGACAACGACACGGAGCCGTTCTTCATGGCCCTGATACGGAGGCCGACTTGAATCGGCGCGTGCGGCAACTGAGCGAGAGGTTCGGAATCCCGATGGAGACATTTGAGAAGCTCGCGGTCACTGAAGACCAGCAGACTGTCTTCGTCGGCACACCCGAGGTGATGCACTTCGACTCGGTCAGGCCGATGCGCCGCGGTATCAGGTTGGCAAGGGTGTATCCCTACTCGCTCAAGCCGACCACTTTCGGGATGCAGGTCCTCGGGGGACAGACTACCCGCAACCTAGTTGAGCTGAGTGACGAGCAGGCAAAGCTGCTGATCAACGGCGGGAATCTGAGCGACGATTTCGATGCTGACAATGGGTTCGTGCTGCTAAGGTGGAGAGGATTCGTTGTCGGGGTCGGGTTCTACAAGCGGCCGGTACTCAAGTCGCAGATTCCGAGATTCCGCCCGGTCGCATAGCGGCAGGGTCGTCGAGCCAATTCGCCTGACGGAGGACATCATAAAGTACTATGCCAGCAGCAGTTGCCACGTTTACCGAGTTCTTGTATCCGAAGACCGGGACCTCGACTACGGCGTCGCACATCCTCAGTGCGGCCTCGGAAACGCCGAGCGCCTCGTTGCCGAGCACCAACGCAACCGGGAAGCTGTAACCGAACCGGTGGAACGGAGTTGCGCCTCGGGCAGTCTCGACGGCGACCAGTTGAACGCCCTTGGCCTTGATGTCGGTCAGGGCCGACACGGTTTCGTCAAACCTTCGCCACGGGACCGAGTCGGTCGTGCCTAGTGAAGTCTGCTCAAGTTTATGATGCGGCGGGAATGCTGTGTATCCGCACGGAATGACCTCTGCGGCACGTGCTGCGTCGGCCAGCCGGAAGATGGAGCCGACGTTGAAGGCGCTGCGCAGGTTGTCGAGCACGATGTGGATCGGCCGGCGCGGCAGCCGGCCGAACGCCTCGGGTGAGAGGTCGGAATCGCGGGTTCTTACCTCGTAGAACGTCTCGAGTCCATCCGGGGCAGGCCGGCCCTTCAGCGAGCGGCCAGGGTGCCGGGACGGGCCCTGAGTTCTGGGTCGTTTCATTCGAGGCCGGATGCCTTGCGAATGGACTTCTGCTGAGCGGGAGACAGGCCGGCGTTGGGGCCGACGTTCAGCGCAATCTGGGCTGCCTTCTCCGTCAGTTCGATGATGTCGAGTGCTGACGAGGCCGTGGGACCGACCGCGACAATCCCATGAGCGGGCCAGATGACGGCCGAGTAATGCTCAATCACGTCGGCGGTGGCGCGCCCGAGCGACAGAGAGCCAGGTGGCAGAAATGGAATCGCAGTCAGACGGTCCTGGAGCAGCAGCGGCGCTTCGGTGTGCGTACTGAGCAGGCGCCTCACCAGCTGCTTCGGGTTCGGGCATCGGTGCGTCAGGCTGATGAGGGCGGTCGGATGCGTGTGGACGACGACGCGGTCACGGGAGCGGAACCTCGCCAGTATGTCGTGCACGGCGA
>CAYOCZ010000354.1:0-2295 GCA_964402475.1 uncultured bacterium
GAGGCAACATAGAAGCTCCCCATGCCGAAGCCCGGCGCGTAGACGACGACCTTCTTGCCCTGCGCCCGGAACCCAGCCAGCGCCTGGCGCAACTCCTGCAACTGAGCGAAGCTCGCGCTCATGCCGTCAATTCTGAGCAGCAGCGCCCTGACGCTCTTGTCTTTGCCCGCGCGGTCAATCAGTTCAAGCAGTTGCCAGGACGTACGCACGCTGCTTGAGCTGAAGCTGAAACCGGGCTTCCGGTCAACTATCTCTTCGTCTAATTCTATCTCCACGTATCTCTTCCCGCCGGACACGGCTGTCCGACGTGCTGCGCTTCCGACCCGCAGGTGCGCACCCACCTCACGCAGACCATCGGTACCCGTCGCTCCGACGCCGGCCTTACCCAGCCCGAGTGAAAGCCCGGCCACGAACCGCGTCTCCTCCCAGTTCTCGGAGAAGATCGCCTTCACTCCCAGTTTCAGTCCGTCCACCGGCTCGGCTTCAAACCCGGCCATCGGCCGCAGCGGAGTTATCAGGTATGTCTCGCCGAACAAGGTCAGGCGGTTGCCGATCGGCCGCACCGCGGCCCCGAGCGCCAGCCGACCCCAGTCGTGGTTGATGTCGTCCCAGGTCGCGCCAACGGAAACCTGTTTGAACGGCCGCGCAAGTGCCGACAGGTCCCAGCGGCTGAGCGTATCGCGCCTGAACCGAAGGCCGGTGTAGAAACCGCTGCCACCCGTGCCCAGCGCGACGCCGTACCGCGACGGCTCCGGCTCCCAGTAGGCAGCCAGCGGCCCGGCCTTGGCAAGGAATGTCGTATTGGAGAAGAACTCAGACCAGAGCACCGGTTGGAAGTTGTACATGGCGTAGAACTCCGAACCGGGCCGCACCGCGAGCCCGGCCGGGTTCCCGAACACGGACAGCGCATCATCAGTCCCGGCGAGCGATAGCGGCATCTGCGGGGTCACCGCCAGCGCCAGAATAACGGTCAATCCTGCAATCACATCGCCCCCTTTCGGCCGACTCGGATGCTGCGCACTGCATTCCAGTACCGCTTCGGCACCGCCACGGTAACCACTGCGCACCGGTTCAGAGCCTTGGTATCGAGGACTTTGACAACCTTGCCTTTGCAGACGGCCCGGCCGGCTCGGTCAAGGCACGCTACCGACGCGCCGGCCTCGGGCCTCGGCAGTAGCTCGTACGGGATGGTCACCGTTGCCTCGGTCTTCGAGAAGTCCCTGTGCACGACGAATATCGCAAGCCCCGGGCACTTGGCAATGCAGAGGGCGCAGCCATTGCACTTGTCAAAATCTACCTTGGGAGTATCGGTCAGCTCACCCTCGATGGTTATCGCTTTGCGCGGACAGGCATAGGCGCAAGGGTTACAGGGGATATTCTCGATGCATTCCACCATCACCACCGGCCCGGCTGCCAGTCGCTCCTTTGTCGGCACCGCTCCTCTTGCGGCAAGGTCCCTGGGCGAGACCACGCCGGTCCGCTGGTGAGACAAGAGCGAACTGCTACGCGGTCCCGGCGACTTCGGCATGGAGGCCGATTATAGACGCGGCGACCCGGTAGTCAAGCAGCCTCAGCGTGGGCGAGAAACGAAATGAGAATCTACCACAAAGACACGAAGTAGGCCCGGACAGGAATCCTCCACGTGAGCTCGGCGATCTTGGCGTCCTTGACGGTTCCCATCGCGGGTCATGGGAATCTGCTCGAAACGCCGGCGGCAGGCCGTTTCCAGGCCTGCCGCCGCGATATCAACTCCCGATGGTCTTTCTCGTGTACAGCAGGGTGAGCGACGTCATGTTCGAGCCCTTGTCCCTGGACACGGTAACGGTAACAAACTCCTCTTCATTCTCCGTGCCGTAGACAAGAATGGTCGCATCTTCATTCTGCATGGTCGATGAGTTCTTCCACCCGGCCAAGGCCTTCTTGTAGAAGTCGATCACGGTCGCGGTCGGGTCCTTGGTTTCAAACGTGTAGACGGTACCGGTCGTGCCTTCGTTGCTCATCCCCCAGCGGGCCTTGGCCGCCGCGCCCGGATAGTGCAGGGTCGCTGGCAGGCCGGACAGGTCGACATTGCTGCCGACGTCGATGTTCGCCTTGCCGCCGGTCGTCTTGTTGACCGCGCCCTCGATTGCCTTCTCGGCAATCTTCTGAGAGACGTCCTGGCCGCACTTCATGCAGCCGACATCGGCCACCACCACGAAACTGAGCGCCAGACACAGCGCCATCAGACTGACCCTGGACATACTGCCTCCTTGACGGTTTCGGAATCTTCGGGCCTCTTCGCAGACGGTCGATCTC
>CAYOCZ010000354.1:2395-3956 GCA_964402475.1 uncultured bacterium
AGCACCAGGCCCTGGATGCTCGCCCCCGCCGCGTAGCCGATGATCCGGCGCGTCCGGTCAGAGACGATGAGGTTCTGCCAGAAGCCCCGATGCTCGCCGCGGATGTCATAGACCGTCGTCCCCACTATGAACCCGCGCGGTCTGCCCTTGTAGTCGTACAGTACCTTCTCGCGTAGACGGAGCGTGGCTTTCCCCCACTTGTTGAAGAGAACCAGTTCCCTTATGGTTGCCTTGGACTTCTGCTCAACGTCGTCCCGCATGTACTTGGAAAGATCGATATTCACTGTGTATCAGTATCTCCGGGAACGGTTATTTGTCAACTTGCACGCGGCGCCGCCCGGCTTTTGGCGCATCGGCGAGCACGCACCGGCACTGGCCCTTGTTCAGATCCGCGCCGCACTCGGGACACAGTCCCCGGCAATCGGGCCGGCACCGGGGCGCAATCGGAACGGCCAGGTGGATTGCATCCCTCACCATCGGCAACAGGTCAAGCCAGTTGCCGTGCAGCCCGCCCCCGTCTTCGCACTCGGGCCTCGGCCCCGGCTCCTCCGGCAATTCGTCACAGCTCAGGAACTCCGCAGTCACCGGCTCATTGAACTCGCACTCGTACTCGCATCCGCAGATCGCGCACTCGAGCTTTGCACGGTAGGACACCGAACCGGCCACCATCAGACGTAGACCGCTGCGGGTTATCGCGAGCGCCACGTTGACCGGGCCGACAAAGAACTCGAAGGACGGGTTCTCGGCCACCTCGCGCGGCTGCAGGTTGAGATCGTACGGCTGCAGCTTGAAGTTCAGTTTGTTCCCGCCCTGAGTGAGCGAAGCCAGCGGGATGTTCAGCGGGTTCTTCACAGTTCCTCGACCAGCCGCCGGACGATCGTGTCCGGCTTGACGTTCTCGGCCTCGGCCGCGAAGTTGGTGACGATACGGTGACGAAGCACGGGGCGAGCTATCGCCCGAACGTCGTCGATTGACGGCGTGTACCGGCCTTCCAGCATCGCCCGGGTCTTGGCTCCGAGAATCAGGTACTGGGACGCGCGGGGCCCTGCTCCCCAGCTCACCCAGTCGCGAATAAACTGCGGGCTCGTTTCACCGGATGGCCGGGTCGCTCCGGCCAGCCGGACAGCGTAGGCGATGACTTCATCCGCCACCGGCACGCGCCGTACGAGCCCCTGCAGCTCAGCTATTTCCTCGGCGGTGAGCACCCGGGCCAGGTCCGGCACGTAGGCCGAGGTCGTGCTCTTCACTATCTCCATCTCCTCGTCCGGGCTCGGGTAGTCAACAAACACCGAAAACATGAACCGGTCGAGCTGGGCCTCGGGCAGCGGGTAGGTCCCTTCCAGTTCAATCGGGTTCTGGGTCGCGAGCACGAAGAACGGCGCGGGCAACGCATAGGTCCGTCCCGCCACGGTCACGTGGTATTCCTGCATCGCCTGCAGCAGGGCGGCCTGGGTCTTGGGCGGGGTTCGGTTAATCTCGTCAGCAAGGACCACGTTGGCGAACACCGGCCCCTGGACGAACCGGAACCCCCGGCGCCGGGTGGTCGCATCCTCCTCGATTA
>CAYOCZ010000355.1:0-3952 GCA_964402475.1 uncultured bacterium
GATTATCTCCGGCAACATCCGGAAGATGTTTGAGGAGGCGGCGTCGCTGGCCAAATACCAGGACGCCAAGGCCGACTGCCTGCGCAAGCTCGACCTGACCAACAGTGACCTGATGCGCCTCGATGATATTATCGCTGAGCGGGAACGGTACGTGCGCAGCCTGCAGCGGCAGGCGGGTCGGCTCCGGGCCTATGACAAGCTGAAGGCCGAGGAAAAAGGACTGCGGCTGCTGGAGTTGAAGGCCGACTATGAGGCGATGCGGCGGGACTTGGACCAGGTTCAGGCCGACACCGAGGCAATGGAGCAGGCTGAGGCCGCGCGGGTGGCCGAGATCAGGCGTCTCGATGACGAGTTGAAGACGCAGCGCGGCCGGGTGCGGGACCTGCAGGCGCTTAAGGACGAACTGGCCGCGAAGGTGCAGGCCCAGCGGCAGGCGGTTTCCGACCTCGAGGGACGGAACCTGCTGGCGCGGCAGCGGGTTGAGTTGCTCGCCGGCGCGACCAAGCAAGCCGAGACCGAGCGCGCCGCGCTGGAGGAGAACGTCCGGCAGATGGAGCAGACGTTCGAACAGACCTTGGAGCGGCTGGCCGCTGCGAATGAGCAACAGACTCGGTCGCAGGAGAGACTCGAACGGCAGCGGGCCGCAGTGCAGTCGCTTGAGGAGCGGCTGTACGGTCTCCGTAGTCACGAAGCCGAGCTCCGGCGGCAGGCACAGGAGCAGCTCGAGCGGGGGCAGAACAGCCGGCAGGAGCTGGCACGGTTCGAAGCTGCGCTCGACAATCAGCGCGAAACCCACGAACGGCTCGTCGCGGAGGCGGACGCTGTGAAGTCGCGTCTGGCCCGCAACCAGAAGGAAGTTGTGGGAACTCGTCAGAAGATTTCCGAGGCGGAAGCGGCCATCGAGGCGGGGCGGAAGCGGCTCGAGGGGTTGCGCACCGAACTGGGCCTTACCCGCGACGAGAGAAACCGGCTGCGCGGCGAGGACGCGAAGCTGCGCGAGGAGAAAGCCGGTCTGGAGACCGAACTCGCTTTGCTGCGTGCCGCGATTGCGAGCGAGCAGGCCGAGACCAGCCGAGCGGCGCTGGCCGACGCTCTGCGCGGAGAGGCGAGCGCGTTCCTCGATATCGCGCCCGGGTGGGAGCGGGCCTGCGAGGCAGCGCTCTACGCGGTAGTTGATTTCCTCGTTGCGGACGTCCCCGGACCGGAGAAGCTTGCGGATCTGGCCGGGAAACGTCCGGACTTGCGCTTCGGTTTTTTGACCTCAGTCCCTAGTCCCCAATCCCCTGGCCCGCGTCCCGCGCCGTCTGACGGCGCAATTACCGGGCCTTTGTCCGAGTTCGTCAAGCTCAAGCCGAATGCGCCGGCCGCGCTGCAGCAACTTGTCAACGGATGCCTCGTGGCCGGCAGCACGAGTGGACTCAACCGGTTATCGCATCAGTTCCCGGGCTGGTCGTTCGTGACGCAGGACGGCGTGTGCCGGTTCTCCGACGGGCGACTGGTGGTTGAGGGTCGGGAGAGCGGGCGGTTGAGCGCGAGCCGGGCGATAGGCGACAAGGGCGAGCGGCTCAGCGCGGTTGATGGGGAATTGGCGCGAACGGCAGCGAGAGATGCC
Organism: uncultured bacterium; assembly: GCA_964402475.1. GTDB lineage: Bacteria > Hydrothermota > Tepidihabitantia > Tepidihabitantales > Tepidihabitantaceae > UBA2258. The sequence goes on from CAYOCZ010000355.1 coordinate 1,613, forward strand.
GTCCTGGTCGTGCGCCGCGGGGAACTGGAGAAGGAGATTGAACAAGTTGAGTTCGAGGTCGGGGAAACCGGACGGAAGAAAGCTTCGTTCGACGCCTCGCTTGCGTTGATTTCCGCGACCGGAGATGAGCTGGGTCGGGATGCGGAGCGGCTGCGCGCCGCACAGCATACGGTGGCGGCCCAGATGCGGGCGGCCAAGGAGAGACGAGCCGCGATGGTCGCTGCTTCAGGAGAGCTTGAAGCACAGACCCAGTCCGGCACCGGCGCGCTCCAGCGGGCCGAAACCGAAGCCCGTGACCTCGAGCAGCAGGTCAAGGCCGGGCTGGAGCTTTCGTCGCAGGTCCTCGCCGAGCTCTCCGAGGCACGGCAGGCCGGGTCACGGCTCGAGGCCGAGAACGCTTTCGCCAAGCGCCAGATTGACGACGGACGGCGCCGGCTGCAGGAGTACGCGGCGGCAGCGGAGCGTAATCGCGGGGAGAGCAAGGTTCTGGAGAAGGAGATCGGCGAACGCGCGGTGGAGATCGAGCAGGCGCGTTCCGTATTGGCCGGGTTCGAGGAAGAAGCCGGAAAGCTGCAGATTGCCGAGCTGGCGCGGGCCGAGGAGGCACTCGAGGCCAACCTGGCTGAGCTGCGCCAGGCGCAGGAACGGAACCAGAACATCCTGATGGAGCAGCGGCTGAAGCGTTACGAGCTGAATCAGCGGTTTGCCGCAATCAGCGAAGAGGCGAAGTCGAGCTATGGAACCGATATCGCCGCGTTCCAGCCCGAGTCGGCCGAGGGTGCCGAAGAACGGCTGGCCCAGGTCCGGCAACGGCTTGAGGCGCTCGGGCAGGTGAACCCGCTCGCGGCCCAGGAGTACACCCAGGAGAAGTCGGACCTAGGGAAGCTCGTGGCCCAGCGCGAGGACGTAGCCGCGGCCAAGGTCAACCTCGAGAGCGCTCTGACCGAGATTGACCGGCACGCACAGGAGCAGTTCGCGGCAACCTACAGCGAGGTGCGTGGTCATTTCCGCCAGATCTTCAAGACTCTGTTCCTCGAGGGCGAGGCCGATCTGGTCATGACGAACGACTCAGACCCGCTCGAGTCGGAAATCGGCATTATCGCCAAGCCGCGGGGCAAGAACCCGAAGCGGCTCGAGCAACTCTCCGACGGCGAGAAGGCATTGCTCGCGGTGTCGCTCCTATTCGCCTTCTACCGGGTGAGGCCGGCGCCGTTCTGCTTCCTTGACGAGGTGGACGCGCCGCTCGACGACGCCAACGCCGGCCGCTTTGCCGACTATCTCAAGGGCATATCCGACAAGACCCAGGTGGTCATTATCACGCACAACCGGCTGACCGTAGAGCGCGCCGACGTTGTATTCGGCGTGACCGCGGAGCTGCCGGGCATCTCGACGCTCGTGTCGGTCAGTCTGGCCGAATATCGCCGGCAGACGCAGCCGCTAGTCGCGAGCTAGTCCGTGAATCCATTCGCCCGGATCGGTGCCGGCTTCGCCAAGCTGACCAGCGGCCTGGCCAAGACCCGCCACGTGTTCCAGCGGCTGCTGGTGGCGGCCAATGCCGAAGAACTGGAAGAAGCGCTGCTCGCCGCCGATGTCGGGGTCAAGGCGACCGAAATCCTGGTGGGGAAGGTGAAGCATGCGGCCGGTGACCGGCGTGATGTCCTGGAGACCGAAATCGCACGACTGCTATCGCCGTCCCAATCCTCAGCCCCGAGTTCCCAATCCTCTCCTCTGGTTGTCATGATCGTCGGTGTGAACGGGTCGGGTAAGACCACGACCATCGGCAAGCTGTGCCGCCTCTTCGCCGACCAGGGGCAGCGCGTCGTGGTCGCCGCGGCCGACACATATCGCGACGCCGCAGCCGAGCAACTGGGGATCTGGGCAAAGCGGGCCGGGGTTGAGATCGTCTCGTCGGTTCAGGGGCAGGACGCGGCCGCGGTTGCGTTCGACACGATCCAGAAGGCAGTACAGCAGAGCATCGATGTCGTGCTGGTTGACACCGCGGGCCGGCTTCACACCCGCAAGGACCTGATGGACGAAGCGGTCAAGATCAAGCGGGTCTGCGCCAAGGTGAAACCCGGAGCCCCGGACGAGGTCTGGCTGGTGCTGGATGCAACCGTGGGGCAGAACGGCCTGCGTCAGGCCGCGGCGTTCAACGAGCAGCTCGGACTGACCGGCCTCATCGTCACCAAGCTCGACGGCACGGCCAAGGGCGGGGTGCTGATTCCGATTGTGATGGAGTTGGGTGTGCCGGTGCGATTCACCGGCACCGGCGAGGAGCTCGACGACATCGAGCCGTTCGATCCTCAGGCCTACGCGAAGGCGCTGTTTGAGGAATAGTCA
>CAYOCZ010000356.1:0-3949 GCA_964402475.1 uncultured bacterium
TACCTCGCCGACCCGCAGGCCGGCCCGGTGCATCAGCTCCAGCATGGCTCGATTCCGGCGGCCGGTGGGGCACGCGGTATTGGGCAAAGACTTGATCGCGGCGCACTCCTCGCGGCTCATGATCCAGGGCTTCCGGCGGCCCTTCCGGCGCCCCCTGATTTCGGAGTTCGCTTTTGACGACGTTTCGGCACCGGCACCCGCTTGACCTACCATAACTCAGCCTCCAGACAGGGTTTAGGGGCCTTCTGGTGCCTCTTTTCGGCCTCCTATATCCTTCGCGGAAGTCGAGTTCTGCGAAGTCTATGGGCTGCCGAAGCCCAAAGGGGCGCCAAAGGCGAAGTCTATGCATACATTCTCGGGCCGAATTCAGGCCTGTCAAGACTTGCATCGGAAGTGCAGCGCCGGCAAGGGGGTTGCGACGGAAAATAAAGGTCTCAACGCGGAGACCGCTGAGACCGCAGAGAACGGCAATGAAGGGGGGAGGAAACGGCAACGGCAAGGACGGCGGCTCAGACCACTTCGGCGGTCAGGACGGGGGCGTCCGGAGAGTCCGAATCGGGCGTGACGGTGACCTCGTGGGTGTTCGGGTCCTCGATGCCGGCGGGGTGCGCGGCGGTCGCGACCCGGACCGCGAAGCGGTACTCTTGCTCGTCCACCAGGGCGTCCGATTCCCACTCGTGCCAGTCCACTTCGGTCGGGCTCCCCATGACCACGGTGTCGAGGGGAGTCGAGTAGTCCACCGTCCCGGTCGCGTTGTCGTAGTAGACGCGCGCCTCGAAGGCGGCGCCCGGGCCCCCGGACTCGTCGGCCGGCTCGTAGAGCCAGGCCAGGGTTACCTTGCCGCCGGCGCTGGCCTCGGCCAGGAGGATGCGCGGTGAAGCGGGGAAGGCAGTCAGGCTACCCGAGGCGAAGGCCACGGCCACGACCTGGCTGACGTTGGCCTCCTCTTTGCCGTCGGAGTCGACGGCCCGGACCGAGAAGATCCAGACGCCGGTCTCCGTCGTGAAGACCTGCTCGTAGGAGAGGCTGGCGCTGTCCTGGACCGGCGCCGAGTCGAGCAGGAGGACCGGCTCGCCGGCGCTGCTCCGCACGCGGTAGGTGGCCACGTCGGCGCTGGTGGACGCATCCCAGGTTACGGTGAGCGTGCCCGTCTCGCTGTCGAACTCATAGGCGATCCCCGAAGGCGGCTCGGGTGCGCTGCTGACCGAGACCTCCACCTCGCCGGACTCGGCGCCGTCCCCCTCTTCGTCCTCGGCCTCGACCTTGTAGCCGTAGTCGCCATCAGCGAGCGGGCCGTCGCTATACTCGTTGTCCGTGACGGTGGCCAGCACGGCCCAGTCGCCGCCGCTCGGCCGGCGGGAGATGACGAAGCGGAAGGCTTGCCCGGTCCAGGCCAGACCCACCCGATCGAACGGAGTGGCCAGGAAAGCGAGCGCAGCCAGCGGGGCATCGTAGGCGAACAGATACATGCGCGGGTCGAGGGCATCGCCGCCGATCACGTTCGCCGGGCCGATCTCCGCGTGGACCTCGCCGTCCACCGCCAGCCAGGCGTCCTCCTCCGTGACGAGCCGCACCACATCCCCCTCGAGGTAGAGGTGCAGCGGGATCTCGCGCAACGCCCAGGGCGCCCCGAACGCCGTAGCGATTGCCATCTCATCCGGGCTGACCACATGGTTTTGGGGCACGCGCGGCGCATCGAGGGCCGTCAGAACGACGAGGCCCGCCGGACTGAGCACGTGGGCACCAACGAGAGCCGGCGAGTCAAAGACGACCGCAACCGCGAGATCTTGCGGACCGACGGCATAGTGCCGGACCACCGTTGGGGCGTCGATGGCCGTCAGCACGGCGAGGTCCTCGGGGCTGACCACATAGACCCGGACGAGCCCCGGCGCATCGAAGGCAACAACAACCGCCAGGTCCTCGGGGCTGACCTCATGCTGCTGGGCCACCGTCGGGGCGTCAATGGCCGTCAGGATCGTCAGGTCCTGCGGAGATGCCGCAGCGGGCGGAGAGCTGTAGACGACGAACAGCTTTGGCCCCTTGGCCGAGTCGCCCTCATATGAGAAGGCTACGACATGCCCGCCGTCGTCCTGCTGTAGCGCGACGCCGACAGCCGCCTCGGCAAAACCGCCGCGATCCACAACCTCTTGGAGCGCGTCAGTGACCTCGAAGTCATACCAGAGGTCGTCATAGGTGTTGGTGTACGCAACGGCATGCTTGGCCGTCGTCCAGTCGGTGCCCGAGTAATCGCCCGTGCTGGTAATGTCCGCTGCATCGTCCTCGTCCTGGCAGTGGGTATCAACCGCCAGTCCAGCGGCAACGTGATCGCCGTAACTACAGACGCGCACCTTGGCGTAGTCGATGACCGAGCCCTGCGGGATGCCGGTCGCCGGGAACTTGGCCCAGAGGTCAAAGTTGACGCCCCCAGCCGGGCTGCCCAGGTTCAGGGTAGTCCCGCTGCCATTCCACGTCTCGCTGGGGGGAGCCAAGTAGTCGCCGTCGTCCGAGCCGTCCGCGACCTGCACGCTGACCTGCGTGCCTTCGGAGCCACCGGAGTACGTCACGCTGAGCATGGCGGCTTTTGCTGAGTCGCCGACGTAGGAGTAGAACGCCCGGTAATCCGTCGATCTCGGGGACTCGTTCTGCAGGCTGAACGCCATCGCCTGGCCGGAGTACCAACCCGTCTGGTCGATAAGCTCTTGGATGCACGATGCGTCGACAGTGAGTTCGTACCATGCCTCAGCAATCCATGACGCCACCGTGACGCCGGTTGACGCCGTTGTGAGCGGGGCGTTGATGAGCTGAGCCGCACTATCAATTTGATTAGCATCTGCTTCCAACTGGCCATAGATACGGATCCTGCACGTTCCGCTACGTGATTCTTTGGCGAAGATACGTGTGAACTTCGCGGCGCTGACTGTCGCCCCGTGCGGCAGGGCAACGGCGGTAAACCGGACCCAGGCGTCTACCTCGTTGCCAGGACCGGGGTGGTAGCCCATTATGACTGAGGCGTTATCATTGTAGAAGGTCGTTGTATTCCACCACAGGTCGCCGTCGTCGGCGCCTGAGGGCACCTGCTCAGAGATGCTGGCGTCGATCTGGAGCGGGTAGGCGACGCCATCGGCCTTCAGATCCTCGACAGGCGTGTCCACGTAGAGCAGCGATTCCGACTCGCCCGTCCGGTCGGCGATCGTCGTTGGCCGGATGGCCTGCTGGGCGTCGCCGGCGTGCCAGGCGCGGGCGCGGTTCAGCCGCCACAGCGGACGGCCGTCAGTCTGCCTGAAGCTGACTCCTCCCGGCGCGTCCAGCGCCTTGGCTGGCTCGACCCCACCAAACCAGCGGACGCCGATCGTCACACGGAGGCGGAGGCCCTTGCTGTCAATGGTAGGTTTTGGGAGGGCCTCCGCAGTCCGCACTGTGACGATCTTGTAAAGATGGTCCGGCCAGACTCGATAGCCGTAGTCGATGCCCGGGCCGAGGGCGTTCGGCCAGGTGACCGTATGGGCATCGTTGTCGATCTCAGGCGGGCCGGCGGGTGCCGGCTTGGCGATAGGCTGGCTCTCGCCGGCGTCGTTGACCCAGGCGAGGGCCTGCGGCCACATATCGATCCAGTCCCCGCCACGCACGAACTGCGCGACGCATTGTTCGGCGCCGTGCTCGCTCCAGAACTGCGCCTGGTATCCGTTGCGGGTCAGAGCGCAGTCGCACTCCCAGGCGGGATCCGCCTCGACGGTGAGGTCGATTTCCTTCCACGCCTCGCGTGGGTCGAACGGATCCGCCCGGTAGTGGACCGGGCCGATGGCGGAGACAAGCCGCCGCACGTCATCACGCGGATCACCGACCTGGAAGGTCTTGCCGGTCCGGGTGCGCTGGCCGACGAGTTCGACTTCTCCGTGCCCAGCGAGCAACGCGGACTCATCTATCAGGCTCGGCGACATGCGCCTCTCCG
>CAYOCZ010000357.1:0-3944 GCA_964402475.1 uncultured bacterium
GCCGTCAGCCGTGAGCCGCAGGCGGTCAGCGGATAGCGGTCAGCGGGGCGCGCAGGCCGCAACGTCCTGCGGGTTGAGCACGATGCTCGCGACAGCGGCCTCGACCCGGCGGCGCGCTTCGGGCGAACGGTTGCCCGGGCGCAGATAGCCCAAGTCGGCGGGAACGAGGTCGAACGTGAACCGGACGCGCGGGTGGAAGACCAGCGTTCTCCCCGCGCCGTTGTACTGGACGGGTGCCACGAAGACGCTCGCGATGTTGTAGCCGAACATCGAGCCCTGGTGGCCGGCGGTCGCGACTTCACCCGGGTAGACAGCGCCGTAGTACCTCGGGTCAGGGGGTACGTACGTGAATGGCCCCGGGTCGGACAAAGCCCGTGGCGGTTGCACGGGGTAGACATCAACCTCACCGGGGATCGTCTCGGTCTCGACCGCATCGAGCCGGACTCCGGTCACTTTCATGCCCTGCGGCACGACCAGTTGCGCGACCGCAATCGGCACTGCCGGCGCGCCGGTTTCCCACGCGCTCACGCACCGACCCAGAGAGACGGTCGTCATTCCGTCCATCTGCCCGATGGTCAGTTGACCACGTTCGAACACCAGCTCACCGCTCACCGTCGCCGCTGCGGCGAGTGCGGCCGCCGTGAGGATTGCTCCGAATATCCTGAACATGTCTCAGTCCTTTCCAGTCTTGATAATCTTCTGGGTGTGGCCGCTGTTGGGCCCGGGCACGATGTAGTAGACTCCGGGAGCAAGATGTCGAACGTCATTGGCACCCGGCTGCAGTTCCATCACCTTCCGCCCTGCTGCATTCAGCAGGGCGAGGTCAGATTGCTGATTGTAGATCGTAGATTGCAGATTGAGGACGCCACGGACGACAGTCGGGCCGACGTATGGTGTACTGCTCCCGACGTTCGGCGCTGGGCGTTCCTCGACCGCTGCCCCGGCCGGTATCCAGACCGGCATCGCTGCTTCCCCGAGCAGGTTCCATTCGAAGAGACACCACCGGTATGTGGAACTGGTCTCAGCCAGGGGCACGGCGTCGGCCCAGGCGTAGACGATGGCTTCGAGGCTGCCCTGGAACGGGTCGGCGAACAGGCCGCGGACAAAACCCTCGACCATCACGAACGACCCGCCCCGCTGGGGGTTGGTTCCCGGCCCACCCAGGCCGTAACGCGAATTGCTCGCCACGGCGACGCCGCCGCCGCTCGGGTTGAGCATGAAGTACTCGGAAGCGCAGTCCGCGGTGTCGAATTCGCCGGCCGAGCAGCCGACCGAAGTCATAATCGTGTACTTGCCCTGGTTGGTGAACTGCGCCAGTTCGTCGCGGTACATGACGTAGCCGTGGTTCATGTAGCCCAAACCCATGGCGGCGTAGCTGCAGTGGTCGGCGTGAATCCAGATATGCTGACCCTCGTTCACGAGGTCCGTAACGGCTATCTTGTGGTTGCCGCTGTGGCTGTCGTAGACTTTGGCACACGGTTTCATACCGGAAGGGACATAGGCCGAGTCATAGAGCTCCATCGTCGTTTCGCAGTAGACCCCGTCAAAGATGTCGAAGCCGGAGAGCAGCACGTTGCGCAGGTACGGAGCGTCGGGGTCGGCCGTGTAGGCGAGGAATTTGGAGACGAACAGGTCCACCGATGCTGCCGCGGTCGCGGGCACGCGGCCGACGAAGACGTCCGGGTACATGTCACAGGAATCTTCGGGTTCGCCGAACAACCCGTCGCTGTCCGCGTCCCAGGTGCCGTCCAGGTCGGAGTAGTAGAGGTCGGCCGGGATGGAGTCAAGCAGTATCGGGTTGTACCCGGTGGCATCGACCCAGGCGCGGCGGCAGGGCACGATTTCCACGTCGCCGCCCAAGAGCACGTGAGTAGTGCCCCAGTTGGAGTACGCGTACTTGATGAAGTTGCGGATCTTCTCCGGGTTGTCCCGGCCGGAGAACTGGGCGTAGATGGCCTCGGTCGTCACGACGGTGTCGCTCAACCCCAATCCGCCCTCGACGTAGCTGCACAGCGTCGTGAAGTGCGACACAAAGGAATCGCAGGTTATCACGACGTGCGGGTACTCCTGGCCCGCGGCCGGCATCGCCGCCAGCACCAGCAGAAAAAGCGTCGCCACTCGGCTCAATCAATCCTCCTAGTTCAGGATCACAACCCTCGCCGGTCCACGGTCGGACGGCGAACTCACGAAGTAGACCCCGGGCGTCACGCGCCGCACGTCGTTCGGGCCGGAATGTAGTTCGAGCACCTTTCGGCCGGAGACGTCGAGCAGGACGGTTCTGGGGACAGTCCCCGTGCGGGGACAGTCCCCTTCGAGGAACAGCGCTCCGCGCACGATTGTCGGCCCAGACTTGTAGCTTGCGGCTTGTGGCTTGAGGCTTTCCTCGACTCCGCTGCCGTCCGGCACCCAGACCGGCATCGATGGCTCGCCCGAAAGCAGGAACTGGTAGTGACACCAGCGCCAGACGACGTTCGTGTCGGCCAGCGGCGCGGCCTGGGCCTGGCCGGTGACGAGCCCAGCAAACGAGCCATGCCCCGGACCTTGCCAGAATCCCTCGAGTGCCTTCTCGCAGTAGTAGTGCGAGCCGGTCCGAAGCGGCTCCGGGTTCACGCCAAAGCCGATGCGCGTGTTGCCGAAGGTCGCGACGCAGCCGCCGTTTGGGGCGGTGAGCAGAACTTCGGCAACGCAGTAGCTGGAGTCGAACGCCGACGGCAGGCAGCCGGCCGCGAGATTGATACTATAGTCTGGCGCGTTGGTCATGTCGTCGAGTTCATTCCACCAGAGCAGCCAGTTGTGGTTGGTGTAGCCGCAGCCCATGACGTTGTAGTTGCAGTGGTCGTACTGCACCCAGATGTGCGTGCCGCGGTCGAGCACCTGTTTGACCGAGTCCTCGTGGTTTCCGGAATGGCTGTCATAGACCTTGACCGACCGCATCGACGCGGGCCGCAGCAGCGTGTCGTAGAGTTCGCAGGCTTCCTCACCGCAGAAGCCGGGTGAGTAGTCGAAGCCGGCAAAGAGTACGTCCTCAAGGTACGACTTGGTCGAGTCGCTGGTATAGACGAGATAACGGTCGGCAAAGGCCTGCATCTCGGCGGGCGTCGCGAGCGGCAGGCGTCCGAGCAGGACGTCGGGGATGAGGTCAACCGAGTCTTCGGGTTCGCCGAACTGGCCGTCGGCGTCCCCATCCCAGTCGCCATCGAGCGCCGAGTAATAGAGTTCGGTAGGAATCCAGTCGCGGTAGGTCGAGTTGATTTCGACCCAGCATAGCCGGCACGGTATCTGCTCGTTGTCGCCGGCAAGAAGCACGTACGCCGTGCCCCATTCTGAGTAGGCCCGCTTGATGAAATTGCGAAACTTCTCCTGGTCGTCGCGCCCGGCTGAGGACGCGAGCACGTCCGAGACCGACACGGTTGTATCGTTGACCCCGCGGGACTCAATCCGCGCGCAGACCGGCGCGAGCGCGGGTATCAGCGAGTCCGGCGCAATCGTCAGGTGGTCATGCTGCGCCGCTGCGGGCGCGACGAGCGCGACAAGCAGCAACAGACAGCCCAGGCGATGCATTGCTACATACTAGCGTGCAATCACGACGCGGGCAATAGGGTCCGGTTCGTCGCCGCGCAGGAAGTACACGCCCGGACGCAGGGCATTCCTCTGGTCTGTCACGTCCCGCCCCTGGATGTCCAGCACGCGCCCGCGGAAATTCGCCAGTTCCGGCAGTCGCATGACGGCCGGCCGCGGCTGTTCCGTCGGTCTGCCGCCGGTATCCGACTCGCCCACCGCCGTAGACGGGAGGTGCAGCAAGGCGTGAACGGTGTCTCCGTTGTCCGGGACCCTCACCGGCACGTCGGGAGATGAGCCCACGGTCTGCCATTCGAGATGCTCCACCTCGAAGAGGTTGACATACCCGGTGCGGCCGTCGGCGGTGTCATCAACGCAGGCGACGT
>CAYOCZ010000358.1:0-3933 GCA_964402475.1 uncultured bacterium
CCGGTCCTCGGTCCTCGGTCTTCTGTCCCCGGTCTCCGGTCTTTGGCAATACCCGCTCGATCTCCTCCCAGAACCGGCCATCGAGGCTGAACTCGAGCGAGTACGCCGGGACTGCCAATGCCATAGCCTTGGCAGCACGGATACCCTCACTACAGAGCGTTCGGGCAGCAACCACGTCGGTCATTCCCGACGCTTCCCGAACCAAGTCCACCGCGGATTGCAGCGTCAGGGCGGCCGCCTGCGTAGCATTGACCGGCTCAAGCTTGTCAGCGGGTGCTTGGCCAAGGAAGAACACTGCCCGAAGGGGCACGGGCTGCTCAACGGCCCACGAACCTCCCGGCCCGTCAGACCAGAAGCGACTCCAGGTCGGCCACGGATGAGCCCGGTACTGCCCCTTGTCGTCCCGTACCACCAGCGTCGTGTCGTCGCACAGCGAACGCCAGGGCAAGGGAAGGCGGCGGCTGGCCGTGCTCTTGCCAACGGAGCCGGGCCCGGCCATGATGAAGCCGCTTCCGGTGTACTCGGCCAGGGCCCCGTGGAGCAGTAAGCCGCCCCGAACCAGGGCCTCCCGCGCGATTTTGTCTGCGATACGCATCATCTGGACAACCCGCGCGTCCCGGTTGTTCGGTGGGGCAGGACGGCAGATAACCGCGCCTCCGGGCTCGGCGTCTGACGGGACGGACGCGGCGGGTTCTTCGTCCACGGCGACGCACAACTCACGTCCCTCCTCGCCCGGACCCAGGCGCATGACTTTGCCCAACTCGGCCACAATCGCGGCTGCCTCTTCGTCAACCGGGCGAATCACCCACTGCCGGCCGTCGGCGAGGGCGAGCTTCAGACTCTGTGACATGTCACACCGCGGAACCGGTACAGAACGCTACCGCAAATGACAGAAAGGATGAAGGGTGCATGCGGGACCGGCAATGAACGGATGGACGGACTCAGAAGAGAGCAGGCAGATTGCGGTAGTCAGGGCGCCGCGCGGCTCCGCATTCTGACTTGGCCTCAGCCGCCACTGTCGCAAAGTACTCCTGCCGCCGGGGGCTGCGAGTCCCAACGGTTCGACTCCGGTTTTCCGGCTCAGAGTAACGCGCTGGTATTCCCATCACCCGAGATACGCCAGCCGACTGCGCGGGGCCGCCAGAAAACCGCTACCTGCCAGAACTGAAGCCGATACCTGTGTAGCACCCCGGGCGCGGGCGAGGGGGGGTGCCGCCGTTACCGATGTTGCACCCAAATCCGGCGCTGGCCCCGGTCGCACAAGTGATTACCGCGCCGCTGCCGGGCGCACAATTATCAGCTCCGGCTGCGCGGTTCGCCACATCGCACAGACGCACTGCACAGGGGGGTTCATATTTCGGGCCAAGTGGTGTCAAATTCGCCGCTTTCAAGAACACACCTCCGTTCCTTGCGCGAGGACTGCTGCCATCAGGCCGCATAATGCGCCATTCTACCCCCCCTTAGCCCTCACGTCAAGCATTTCGATACCTCCCGGTGGTGCGACACGGGCAATGGATTTTGCTTGACATGCCAGACCGCCGCGGTTACTCTCAAATGAGGCTGAGTGCGTCTAGCTTGGACGCCGGGCAGGGTGTGAACGGTCAGCCGTGTACGGACGCGGCGCGTTCTGCCTGGCAAACAGACTCTGTCTGCTACCCCAGGTTTCGCACACAACTCCAAAGGCAGTAAAAGGCCGGAACTTGTCCGGCCAATAATGGGTGTCGCTCCACAGGACGCGCGCGTTTGCGCGCGGCGGGGGCGTTACTGAGATAGGAGAGTAAGATGAAACGCACAAGGTTGCTGGCAGTGCTGGCAATCGCCATGGTAGCCGGGTTGCTGTTCACGGGTTGCCAAGACCCGATGGACTTCGACTCGGACGCCAACATCGCCTGGCATTGGGTGAGTCAACCCGTGGTTCACACGCTCTGGGCCGGGCAGCACATCAACGCCGGCACGGTGACCGTATGGAGCACTGAGGAAACGCTCTTCGTCAGGTACGACATGGCGGAGAACTGGTGGCTCGAAGAGACCCACGCCCACGTCGCGCAAACGCTCAAGGGCATTCCGCAGACGAAGAAGGGCAACCCGATTCCGGGCCAGTTCGAGTTCAAGGACGACTGGGACCCGCGCGTGCAGACCTGCACGTACGCGATTCCGGTGAGGACCGGCTGGGAACCCCCCGTTTGTCTCTACATCGCGACGCACGCGGTAGCGGTCGAGATGGTCAACGGCACGGTGAAGCAGCGCCAGACCGGCTGGGCCGGGGACCGCGAGTTCCCGGGCAAGAACTGGGCCTTGTACTTCAAGTACTGTCGCAGGTTGGACAGGAAGGACGTGACCCTGCCGACCGAGTGGGTCACGATGGTCGCCCATAACACCTCCAAGAATCCGGGCGCAGAGAGCTACTGGCTCGTGACGCTGTCGGACGTGCCCGGGGACCCCGGCGACTACGACGTGTGGAACGGCGATTGGCTAGGTTGGTGTGGTGAGATGTGGGTAGGCCTGACGCCGGACGTGCCGTACAGTATCCGGCTGTGGTCGTCGATCCTCCCCGGCTTGCCGCCTCGCTTGCAGCATGACCGGTGGGACAACATCAACTACCTGCTTAACCACAAGCACCCGGATGCGACGGCGATGGATATCCAAACCGCCATCTGGCTCATTCGGGGTGACCTCAAGGTGTTGCCCACAGGCTATCCGCTGTCGCTGGAGATGTACAACGACGCGATGCTTAATGGCAACGACTGGTACCCGGGCAGCGGAGACTGGATTGCGGTGATCTTGGAGACCCCCGAACGCGTCCAGCTTTGCTTCATCGAAGTCGACCCATGATTCAGTGACGGGTTAAGAGGCTGACTGCAGACCCGCGTGCGGCGGAGGGCGACCCTCCGCCGCACGCTCTCTCGTTGCCACTGCGCCTTGAGACTCCGGTTCTCGCGCGCCGCTTCGCACAGGTACTCCATCTTTGCCCCATACCGGCCGTGCTCCAGAAAGCCGTATACGCCGCGACAGCCCGGAAGTCCGCCAGCCGGTACTCGTCAAACATCTGGTGCGAGGACATTGGCCCGCCCGCCCAAGTCAAGCCGATAACGGCTTACAGCCTACCGCTGGCGGCTGACGGCACTTCGAGCCGCAGGCGTCAGGCCCGCGTGTGACAGGAAGTTCGGGCTACAGTGTCCGGTGCAGCCAGTTCCTCGAACTCCTCCCGCAGTGCGGCGTTGATGCGGTCCAAGGATAGGGTCAAGGGGTCTAGTGGCGACGAAGTCAAACGGTAGATGTGAGATGGGAGACGCTGGATGTAGGATGTCAGAAGTAAGAGGAACAAAGGGGTCGAGTGGCGGGCAAGGGACAGTTCAGAAGTCAGATACCAGAGACCGGAATGCAGAATGACGCAACGCAAGGGCGAAGGCGGGCGGCTGGCGGCTTGCCGCTGGCGGCATTTGGATTTGTGCGGGCTGGAAACATTGGCGGACTGCGGTTGGCGGGGTCTAGATCTAGTGGCCAGGTACGTCCGGAACCACAATCGGCCCTGCCCGGGGATCGGCCCCCAGATTACCGGGGGGATAGCCTTCGACGACCCGGTTGAGGATACGACATGACATTCAACTTCAGGATTCTTAAGAGCCTAGATGAAGGGACTGATGCCCAAACCAGTTTCTGGACCGGCTTTCGGCACAATCGCCCGAAGAATGCGCGGTCCGATGCCGCAAACGAATTCTGGTCCAGTTTGAGGCCCAATGCGCTACCCAGTTGCCAATTCACTTGCCGACCCGGTTCGCAACCCGGTTCAGTATTCGGTAAGGGATACGGTGAGAGATACGGTGCGAGGAACAGTGAACGTTCTGATGCAAGAGCTTCTGGCGTGGGAGATGGGCTAAGACTGCCGGGGGCCGGAGTCGAACCGGCACGACCCGTATCCGGGTCAAGGGATTT
>CAYOCZ010000359.1:0-3910 GCA_964402475.1 uncultured bacterium
CGGGCTGGCGACCGAGGGCCTGGGGCCCGCGTTGGCAATCTCTGGTTCAGCGCACCCACAGTGTGTAGTTGTGGGGACGATTTCTAGGGAGGGGGCTGCGCTGGCAAGTCTCCTCCCCGCCCATTTATCTACCCCGCCAGTAGGTCTAGAATTCCGCCGTGACGACTGAACCCGCTCTGGCCTTGACAGTAGGCCTGAGATGGTTGGCGTCACCGAAAAACCTATCAAAACAATGTCGAACACCCAACCCAAACCGGGAGGTATCATGAGGCAGCAACATCGGTCCGCGAAAACCTCCACCCTCACCGTGGCCCCGCGCCCGTCCGCGCGCAGACCGAAACCCGCGATGGAGCTTGATGTGAATCCTCTGCTACTGTACTTGGACCAGAAGGACATCAGCTTTCTGGCGAAAGGCAAGACGGACAGGGCAACGGCTGACGAACTCAGGCACATGGTCGCGGCTGGCGAGATAGCGGTCGTCATGTCATTTGCACACATCGTTGAGACAGCGCTTGCCCCGGAGCGGCTTGGGGCGCAGATTGCCAACGTCGTAGATACAACGCTCAAACCTCGCCACTGGCTCTACGACTTCGACGAACTGTCACGAGCGGAAGTAGCCTTCTGCCTTGAGACGGACATCGGCGCAAGCCCGGAACCAGTGCGTCCGTTTCACGGTAACCCGATGACCAGAGGACTTCTCGTCGGCCCGGAAATGACTTTTGGCCAGGCCGTCGGGCTAGCCCGGGCCAACCGCGCCCACGGAGCGTCGTCATTCTGGAACTCACTCCAGCAGTACCCGCGACTTCGGGAACGCGGTAGAGCCCAGTGTGACAACGACCCGATTCAAACTACGAACATCCAGAAGTTCATCTATGATTCGATGCCGACGCAGACGCGTGCCGGCAGAACACTGTCCGACGAATGCCGCAGTGACTATGCAGCGAAGCTCGATGTCGACCGGTGCCCGGCCATCAGCCTCTGGATGACCGTTCTGGAGGTCAAGAGCCACAACAAACGGGCGCCCATTGGCCGCAGCGAGGGACCCGACCTGCTTCATGCGACTGCTGTACCCTACTGTGACATCACCACTCTAGACGCCCAGATGTACTCGGTTGTGTCCCTGCACCGCACCGCGAGGTGCTTCTCTGACCGGATTGCACGAAACGTCGGGGAAGCTGTCGCGCGACTCAAGGGTTAGGGTAGCCGGCCGGGACACTTCCCAGACTTCTGATCGGAATCGTATCAAGTCTGCGGTCAGACCGAGATCCTGATCCGGGGAGTCTCGTTGCACCTTAATAAGGTCTGTCTCGGCCGCATCCGCGCCTTCGGAGAAACGATGCCGCGTCCGAAACTCGCCCCTCCCCACGCCCATCTGACCTCCATGCCCGCATGCCCAAGAGCGCGAAGGGCCCAAGCGCAAGCTCAAAGCGAGGGCTAGGCTGAAGCACAAGCCCAATCTCAAGCCCGAACCCAAATCCAGTCCGCGCGGAAGGTCGCCGTGACGCGGTAGCCGCAAGCCGCGACAGCGCGAAAAGGTCCGGAGAACGGTTTCCGATACCAGAAATCGTGCACTTTCTTGTGCAAGAGCAGCCTGAACAGCCTCCCCGCTGAAATTCGTGCAGTTAGGCAAGCTCTACCTAATATAAGTAGCTGAAATAAATAACCTTAGACGCGGGAATGTACGCCTAAATGGTGGTTCTGGCAATCACCTTGGGAACCGTTCCCGGGACGGTTCGGGAGGTGGTTTCCAGGGTGACTCCGATGGGGATTTGTGAACCGATGTTGACGGCGGTTCTCCAGTGCACTTGCTTTGCGACATGCGGGTGGAATCCGAGAGGGACTCGCAGACAGATGCCGACGGGGACTGACAATCCGACTCTCCGTTTGATTCCCAGCGCGGTACAGAAATTGACTCTGGGCGCGATTTGCGGAGAGACTTGCAGCGCGATTTGCAGAATGACTTCGACCGCGTTTCGCGCGTTAGGCTTGCTCGCCAGACCGAACTCGCCTTACCATCCGGTTGCGCGATGCCGGGCTTGGCGCTGCCAGCGCGCGCCTGCGCCCAGATGAACGCGAGGCCGGCGACCGCGAGGACCGTGACGGCGAGGAGCGGGGCGGGCGGCTATGACTGATTCAGCGGTTGTCGTTCCGAATCGGTCGTCCCGTCGCCGAATGCGACGCGGAGAGTCTCCGGTTCGGGCCGGGGCGTGAGCAGGCTAACGACCAGCAGCAACGCGAGACTCACCGTCATGCCCGGCATGAAGCCGTGCAGTCGGAACGGGTTTCCGAGCCCGAGCCAGACGAGCGCAGTGACGCACCCGCCGACCATTGCCGCGAGCACACCGGCCCGGCTGGGCCGGCGCCAGTAGAGGCCAAGCAGGTAGGGCCAGAGCGTGGTTGAGGCAATCACCGCCCACGCGAATCCGGTGATAACGAGTATCATTGCCGGAGGCTTGAGCGCCACCAGCACCGCAGCCAGCCCGATAACCGCCGCGCACACCCGTGACAACACGACCTCGGTTCTTGCTCCGAGTTGCAGCCGGAAGCTGTCCCGCATCAGATCCTTGACCAGCGAACTCACCGAGACGATCAGCACCGCCGCAAACGTAGACATGCCCGCAGCAACGACCCCGGCCAGAAACAGGGCCGAGGCCCATGCGGGCATTACCGCTTTGACCAGCATCGGAATCGCCTTGTCCGCAGTCGGCAACGCCGGGAATAGGATCCTCGCCAGAGCGCCGTTGAAATAGGGCAACAGCGCCACAGTGCCGCCGAGGGTCGCGAGCGCCGTTCCGAGACGCAACACCTGCACGCTCTTCATCGAGTAGAACCGGGTCACCAGTTGCGGCATGCCCCACACCCCGAAACTGACTATCATCGAGAATGAAATGATGCCCGGCCAGCCCCAGATTCCGGGTGTCGCGAGGTACTTGCCTGCATCAATCGCGCCCAACCGGCCGAACGCCTCACTGAGCCCGCCGACCTTGCCGAGAGCGAACACGGTCAGGAGCACGAGTCCGACAATCATGATGATTCCTTGCGCGAATCCGGTCCAGACCACCGCCACGTATCCGCCCAACGTCACGTACACAATGATGATGAACGCCGACAGCAGCACGCCGGCCACGTACGGGACGCCAAGAAGTACCTCGAACGCATGGCCCATCCCCTGAACCACAGACACGCTGTAGAGGACGAGGAATACCGTCACGACAACTGCCGAAATCGACCTCGCCGCCGGAGCGTCGAAGCGCCGGGCAAGGAAACCGGGCATCGTAATCGTGCCCAGCCGGCCGGTCATTGCTCTGGTACGCGCGCCCAGCACAATCCAGGCCAAAAGCGTGCCCACCAGCACGTTCGCGGCCCCGACCCAGAGCGTCGCCATGCCGTACTTGTACCCAAACCCGCCGCCGCCGATGATGACAACCGAACTGAAATAGGCCGCCAGAAAGGAGAATGCCGTGACCCAGGCGCCGATGGAGCGCGAGCCGAGATAGAATCCCTCGGCTGACCGGGCGCGGCTGCGCGCCGCCAGCCCGATAACAAAGAGCAGCAGCAGATACGCAGCAAGGACCAGGAAATGAACCGCAGCCGAACTCATCCTACTCCTTGAACCGCACCAACACCGCCCAGACAACCGCGGCAAGGCCGGCCCCGATCGCCACCAGCACGGCAGCGAAAGTCAGCCACGGACAACCGAAGGGTCCGGACACGCGGCAATCTTATCCGGTCACTGCCCGGTGTCAACACGGCCCGGTCGCGAACCCTGCCCCGCGGTCAAGAAAGGGACGGGCGGGCAAAATGCCCGCCCTGCACTCGCACCGACATCGGCTGCCACGGCGGCGTCAATCCGGCGCGTCGCGGCGAGTGAGTTCTCCTGGTAGGTCACGCGCAGAGACAGCGACGTGTA
>CAYOCZ010000360.1:0-1191 GCA_964402475.1 uncultured bacterium
GTCCGACGTCCTGGTGATGTAGAATTCAGCCGCGATGTTGTTGCGGTCGCGCAGGCCGGCATTCTTGACGACGACCTGCGGGTTGAAGGTCGTGTTGGAGTCAATCTGCCCCTGCGGAACGGCGATCTCCTTGGTCGAGCCGTCGAGCAGCGGCGCATCGTAGTATGCGTCGATACCGAAGTCCGCGTGGTCGTCATAGTACGGGAATATCCCCCAGTTGCCCTGATATCTGCCCCAGTCGTTCCCGTGGTCAATCGTGCCAATGGTGTCCAACGCAAGGTAGGGGAAGGCCGGACTGACGCTCGTCTGGTAGTAGGACACGAAGAAGGTATCGTAATCTACTTCGACCGGCGGGTCGAAGTAGACCTCGTTCTCGTACGAGATGGGCCACATGCCTGGGTGGAGTTTGCCGACCCAGGCTGCGAGCTGAGTCCCGGGGTAGCCGTGAGGTGAACCGTCATTCCCGTACACCCTGACTTCCGCGTCGTAGTCCGCCCCTGAGAAACTCTTGAGCCAGACCACTGCCTTGTCTATCGTCAGCGCCCGCTCCGGCGCAACGAACATCACCGCCATCTCGTTACCCGGGTAAGCCCAGGAGAGGCCGTTCTCGAACACCCCGTCATTCCAGGTCAGGAGTCCCAGACCCCACTCCGAGACGGCAAACCGGCCTGCCTTCCAGTCGTTGGTCGTGTCCTCGTCGCCGGGATTCTCGGTCCGCATCGTGTCGAAGTAGACCGCCTCGAGCACGGGCGGAACCCAGGCTGGGAAGTCAACCGTGTCGACGGCACCGGGGCCGAGGCTCGACACGTGAACGGTCTCCGGGCCGTAGGCTCTTGTACCAGCCGCAGTGTCGTATATGACACAGGTGACCGGGAAGTTCGTCTGCGTCTGAAGGCCACAGTTCTCCACCTCGGCACGCGGGAAAACAGTGTCGCCGAAAGCGACGTACTCACCCGGCGAGACTATCTTCGAGACGCCGACGTCGTTGTCAGTCGGGATGTTTGGCACCCGTGGCGACAGGCAAACCGGACGACTGAAGCCGGTCAGCCCCGACGGCCCGGGTATCGCTAGCGCGCCGAGCGTTGCGCCCGGCTCGATGTTTGTCTGGCCTGCGGCCAATCCTCCTGAAACCAGCAGGCAGACAATTACGGTCAAACCGTATCTGTACACACCTACCTCCTTCTGGATGGC
>CAYOCZ010000360.1:1291-3893 GCA_964402475.1 uncultured bacterium
GAAAGGGGCCGGACTGTGCCGGGCAGAAGCGAAGCCCCCGGCTCGTTGAGCCGGGGGCTTTCAGTCTGTGAACGGCTACCTGCCGAACTCTCTGACCTTGATGCCGATGACCCCGACCAGGCCGAGAATCTCCGCCTGTTGAATCAGCTCGCCCTGGGCGAGTCTCACGTGCAATGCGCTGGCCGGGAACTCGCCGAACGTCGCGTCAACCGGAATCCACTTGCCGAGATAGACCTCGTTCCACGCGTGGTAGTAGAACGCCCGGTTCATGTAGAGGAGCCCGACCGCGATTCGCGTCGGAATACCGGCCGCCCGGGCAAGCGCGGCGAACAGGACCGCGTGTTCGTTGCAGTCGCCCTTCATCGTCTTGAGCACGTCGAGCGCGTTCGGGAATGACGCGGTCGGCTGTTTCTCAACGACGGTGAAGACCCACGACACGAGCTTGCGGGTCGCGGCCACTCCGTCCTTCTCCGCGCCGATTGCCTCGTTCAGCTTGGCCTTGACCTCGGGTGCGTCGCATTGGATTGAGACCGACGGCTTCAGGTAATCACTCTCCGCGGCAATCGGCAGGGTCACCGGCTCGGCCGGGACGTCCGGCGTCTTGATTTCGACTACCAGCGGGGCTGTGCCCAGAACCTGCTGGCCCGGGCCGCTCAGGTCATACTCCTTGGGGTCGACGCCGGCAATCTCCAGCTTGAGACGATGGACCATCGCCCCTTCGGGAACCTGAGTGTCGACCGGCACGCGAAACACGGTGAGGACGTCGAACTTCTCGCCCTCGGGCTCGGCCTTCAACACCCGCTCCGCGGTGGTCCGTTCCGACCTTATACCCGGCTTTGACGTTTCGACAATCGCCATACCTTTGTCGTCGACCCACGACGTCACATCAGTCTTGGCCATCCTGGTCATGAACTTGAGCGCGTCGTATTCCTGGCCCCCGGCCTTCACCTTCTCCCGGCCCAGCACCTTGACCTGAGCCAGCGACACGCCCATCACGGCCGCGTCGAAAACCGGCACTTCGTAGGTCGAGTCCTTGGCAAACTTCCTTACAATCACCATCCGGCCAAGAGCTGAGGACGGGTAGACCGGACCGGTCAGCTCGATGCTCCGCTCTTCCTTACTGCCCGGGGCCGTAATCCACAGCACGCCACCGGCAACCCGGCCTCTGACCGCGAAGGAGCGGTCCTGCGATGAGAACGTGAAGTTGAAATTCTCGAGCACTAGGTCCGGACCGGTGAACGCTTCCGAGCGGGACTGGACCTGCTGCTCCTTGCCGGCCATCGCAATGGTCATCTTGATGAAACTCTCGAACCGATAGCCGCCGGGAAGCCGGTCGAACCGGTAGACCGAGTAGCCGACCTTCTGCCCCTGGATGGTGGAGGAAAGCCACGCCTCGGCGCTGTCCGCGCCCGGTTTGGACGCCTTCGCACCGCCGCAGCCGACCGCAAGAACAGCAACAATCGCAAGGATAAGCAAGTTTCGCATGGTATGAGACTAATGCGGCCGGCTTCGGCTGTCAAACCCTGTCAGCCCGAGGCCGGCTGCTTGACAATCGGGAGCCCCGCGCTACAATTCCGGCCGTCCAATGCTGACATTCCGCGGCGGAGTCCATCCCCGCGAGGACAAGGAAGCCACCGAACACAAACCTGTGGAGGTGCTTCCCCTGCCCGCGCGGGTTTTCATCCCTTTTTCTCAGCATACGGGCGCACCGTCCAAGGCGGTCGTCCAGAAAGGCAGCCCGGTGAAAACCGGCACGCTCATCGGTGAGCCGGCCGGCCGCATCTCGGCTGCGACCCACGCTTCGGTTTCCGGCACTGCCGCCGACGTCGCCGACCTGCCCCACCCGCTGACCGGCCGCCGCGGTCCGACCGTGATTATCGACTCGGACGGCACGGACACTCTGGCCGACGCCATCAAGGAACGCGACTATTCCGGATTCACGGTCGAGCAGATAGTGGAAACGCTGCGCCTGTCCGGTGTAGTCGGCTTGGGCGGCGCGGCCTTCCCGACGTATTTCAAGCTCACCCCGCCCAAGGAGAAGCCGATTGACACGCTGCTCATCAACGGCTGCGAGTGCGAGCCTTTCCTGACCGCAGACCACCGGGCGATGCTTGAGCAGTCGGCCGAGATTGTCGAAGGCGTTGCCATCATGTCCAAGGTCCTCGGCGTGAGGAACGTTCTTGTCGCGATTGAGGACAACAAGCCCGACGCAGTGAAGGTCATGGCCGCGGCGGTCGCGTCATCCGGCTTCAAGGTCCGGAAGCTGAAGACCAAGTACCCGCAGGGCGCGGAGAAGCAGCTCATCAAGGCCTGCCTCAAGCGCGAGGTGCCTTCGGGCGGCCTGCCGATGGACGTTGGATGCGTGGTGCAGAACGTCGGCACCGCCATCGCGGTCCGCGACGCAGTCCGGTTCAGTCGGCCGCTGATCCAGCGGGTCGTGACCGTCACCGGGCCTGCGGTCAGCGAACCCAAGAACCTGCTCGTCCGAATCGGTACGCCGGTCAAGAACCTGATTGAGTTCTGCGGCGGGTACAGGGAGACCCCGGCAAAGCTCATCATGGGTGGCCCGATGATGGGCATCGCGGTCTCGACCGACGAAGTG
>CAYOCZ010000361.1:0-3889 GCA_964402475.1 uncultured bacterium
GCCTAACCCCCGCCTGACCGAATCCGACAAGGCCAAAACCGAAAAGCTACGCGAGCTGGCGTCCAAGGCTCTCCGGGCCGACCTGCGAAACGTGTTGATGAAGGCCCGCGACGGAAAGGTGTTGACCAAGGCCGAGCGCGAATTACTCGCCGAGCAGGCCGAGGCAAACGCGAGCGGTATCATGCCCAAGCGCGCAACCGTTCCCGAGCTTGTTGAACTGCTTGGACGGTCGGACAACTCGGTCCGCAAGTACATCGCCGCCCGAAAGTTGAAACGCGGCAAGGATATGCGTTACGAGGTTGCGCCAGTCCTTGAGGAGGTCGCGGAACGCACAAAGCGGGACATGAGGATTAGGCCGCACGGCGATCTTGAAAGCCCGACTACATGGGCGGACAAGCTCAAGGCGAAACAGATCGAGCGCCTTGACGTGCAAATTGCGGAACTGCGGGGCGACCTCCTGCATAGTCGGGACGTGATCGCAAGCGTCGATGAGCTCTGCGCCCGGATCAAGGGCAGGGTCAACACCTGGCGCAAGACCTCGTACAACAAGCGGCGGACGGTCGAGGCCCGCAAGGACATAGACGCGCTGGCAGACGGGGTGCTCGCGGAACTGACTAACGAGTTCTCGGAATGATCGCCTGCATCGCCAGACAGGCGGCCGTGCGGTTCGCCCCGGACCCACCCGAAGCAATTTGGGAGTGGGCGGCAACGCATGTGGACTTCGGGCTTGCACCCAACTACGACACGCCGATCCACGGGCCCTATGACCCGGATCTTTGCCCGTACTGGAAAGAGCCCGCTGAATGCCTGACGGGGATTGACGTGCGCGAAGTCGTCGTCGCCAAGTGTAGCCGCTCAGGTGGCAGCGAGAACTTGCTGCTCAACGCCGTCCGACACACCGTAGCCGTCAACCCTCAGCCGACGCTATACCTGACCAGCGACCAGTTGAGCGGCGAACGATTCATGGGCTCACGGATCAAGCGCGGGCTGAGGTGTTGCCCGGATGCGTGGCGTAACTACAAGCTCGGGACTGCGACCGAGCACGACATACGTCTGCCGACAATGGACCTGCGGGTCACCTGGCCCAAGGCAAGGGCGGCGTTCAAGCAAGACGGATGGGCGTTGATCCTCGGCGACGAGGTGAGCACCTGGCCCGAGTTCGCCGCCGACATGCTGAGGAAGCGGGGCGACACCTACCCGTTTCACCACATCGTCTTTCTGAGTTCGCCCGACCCGGCGCGGAAGGGCGCGCCCGAAGCCGACCCGATCCTTGTCCTGTACGCCGAAACCGATCAGCGCGAGTGGTTCATGCCAGATCCCGGCGCGGCCGACAAGTGGTTCCGCTGGCAGTTTGGCGGGGGCGACTCGGGCTACGGGCTCAAGTGGCCGGCCGAGTGCAGGCGTGACGATGACACCTGGGACCTGGACCGGGTTCGCGATACGGCCTACTACCTGACGCCGGCCGGGACGGTTATCACCGAGGCCATGCGGGAATCCGTTATGCGCTCCGGGGAGTGGCGCCCAACGACAACCGGACGCACGGACCGGAGAGGCTACAAGGTCGTTGGTCCGATGGTTCCGTTTGCGTCCGGCAACTTCGGCAACCTGGCCGCGGAGTGGCTGAGCGCCAAGTTCCGACTGCGCCCTGACGGCACGCGGGCCGAGCGGCTACATAACCCGGTGCGAGTTTACTTCGCGGAATACTGGGCCGAGGCCGCCCGAGAAGAACGGGTCGAGGCCGAGCCGGACGCCCTGATCGAGCTCGTGGCCGACTCCGCCATTGGGGAAACCTACACGCCGGACGGCTACGACCACGGGCTTGTGCTGACGGTGGACGTGCAGAAGCGGTCCTTGTGGTGGCTGCTGCGGTGCTGGGCGCGGCAGCGCGAGGGTGACGGCGTATCCTCGGCGCTGGTCCAGTGGGGCAACTGCGCGACGTTCGCGGACCTTGAGCGCGAGGTGGACCGTTACGAGCCGTCACTGATCGGCCTTGACGTCGGCTACCGGCTGCGGGCGTCCGAGGTTGCCGATTTCTGCGCCGAGCGCACGGATCAGGACGACCCACGGGAATCCCGGTGCGTGGCACTATACGGCAACGACGCGATGAAGGGCGTCACCGATTGCCTCGTCCGGGACGCATACGAGGGGCGACAGCGCGCCGGCCGGGCGCTGTACGTCGAAATTGCCTGGCAGCCCAACGTATTCCGGCAATGGCTTATGGACTCCCTGGCCGGCGAAAGTGAGTTCTCATGGGCGGTCCCTGCCGATCACGGCGACGATGCGAGGTGGGAGGGGCGCGGCGGCTACGTCGAACAGGTCACCAGCACGCGGTGCCTTGACGGGGTTTGGATTCCGCCCGGACACGGCAGGGACCATCTATTCGACTGCGAGGTCATGCAGCTTGTCCTGGCCCGCTGGGACGCGATGATACGATAGGAGGCGGCATGAAGATCCTAACCGGCGTTTTGCTCGTTTGCGAGAAGTGCGGCGGCCGGCTGACGCGCCGGACATCCTACATGGCCTCGCGCCAACTGCGGGTGAGCTATGCCCATTGTGCCAAGTGCGGCGAGGAATACAGGCTGCACGAGGCCCAAAAAACTGTTGTCCCTCACAAATGAGAAGTCTTGCGCTCTAGCCCGGCACCCCTCACGATTCCAGCAAATGAGGGACGTGCGTGGCAATCAGCTACTCAACCATTCAGGCCGAGTATCAGGCGCTGGTCGATGTCGTTGACGACTCGTTGCGCAAGGCCAAGGCGGGCCTAGCGCTCGCCAAGTGGGTAGACTTCTCGGCAGCCGCCGATTCTGTAGCCTCCCGCGGTCCCTCAACCTACACGATCATGGGCCGGTCGTTCGCATTCCGCAGCGCGGCAGAGGCGCAGGAAATGGCAGACAGGGAGCAAGCCGAACTTGAGGCGCTGCTTGGACTGGGCGAAGGCGGGACCACGTTCGTCGATATGGGAGGCACGATTTACTGATGGCCTCATGGAAATGGCTGGAGCGGACGATTGAAGCGGTTGCCCCCGGCACCGCCTACCGTCGCGCCGTCGAACGATACGCCCTCGGGCATCTCAAGGCGTGGTCCGGCAGTGGCGACGGAGGCTATGCGGGCGGCTCGGCAAGCAAGCGGCGCAAGAACGCATGGGGCGGGCGAAGCTATTTGGCCGACGAGGACGCGGTTGCCGGGCAGTCCCTTGAGAACTGCCAGCTCGAAGCAATGGACGAGTACCGCAACAGCCCGCTCGCCCGGTCGATTGTCGAGACCGTCAGGCGCTACACCCGGCAGTCCGAGCCCCGCGCCAACACGGCGGCCTATATCCCCGATGGTCTACGGGCAAAGGCCGAGGCGTGGGACGTGGCGGCCACCGAGAACTTCATGGGCTTCTGGTGGAATCGCGCCGACGCCCTGCGCCGTCCTGGCGTGACGATGGGGACCATGCAAGACTTCTTCGTAACGCTCCAATTCACGCAAGGAGACTTGGCCTACATCTGGACTGGCGACGGGTTCCAAGTGATCGAGGGCATTCAGATCCGCACGCCCGGCAAGTTCTCGCGGGATGAGAACATGCGCCGCGGCTTCCGGTTCAACGCGCGCGGGCAGATGACGCATATGTACTGGTGCGAGTGGGGGCGCTACGGCAACATCGACACCAAGGCGTTTCACCGCGTGCCAATGGCCAGCGTGATTTACTGCCCGTGGTACTGGCGCCCGTCGGCCATACGCAGCGTGCCCCGGTTGCACGGCGTGATCGACTCGTTGCGCGACTTTGAGGAAATCCACGACGACGTTAAGACCAAGGTCAAGCACGAATCGCGGCTTGTCAGCATCGAGAAGACGGGCAGCCGGAAGGGCCTCCAGGGCAGCAAGATCACCAACACCGACACGGGGG
>CAYOCZ010000362.1:0-3884 GCA_964402475.1 uncultured bacterium
ATCACGGGTCTTATGCCGGCTGCCCGGCACGTCGCCACCGCGGCTTTCACCTCGGCCCGGGCCGGGTCGATCATCGCGACCACCCCAACGAACAGCATGTCCCGCTCGACGGCCTGCTCGCCGGCCGCCGCCGGCGCACCGGCTAGCGGACGGATCGCCAAGCCGAGCACCCGCATCCCGCTCTCGGCCAGCCGGTCGTTGGCCGCCGCGACGCGCGCGCGTATCTCGGGGTCCATGGGCACCACCGACTCGCCGGAAATGACCCCTACGGTGTCTGCCAGAATCACATCCACCGCGCCCTTCATCACTGCCACGTAGGACGCGGCGCCGGCCACCGCCGCCATAACCTCCACGGGCCGTCCGCCACGGACGCGGTCCAGTCGGTGCACGGTCGTCATGCGCTTGCGCTCGGAACTGAACGGCACCTCGGCAACGCGGGGCAGTACCTGCTCCAGTTCGGGCTTGCTGAAGCCGAACCGGCTGGCGGCGACCACGAGCGCTCCCTCGGTCGGGTCGCCGATCGCCCGGTGGCGGCCGTCTGAACCGACCTCGAGCACTGCGTCATTGCATAGTGCACCCCCGACCAGCAGCATTTCAATGGCGGTCGCCGGCGAGCCGGACCCATCCACGTCGACGTGGGTAGTGTCGGGCGTGACCTCCAGCCGGCGGCCGAGAACATCGAGCACGGTCACGGTCATTCGGTTCTCGGTCAGGGTCCCGGTCTTGTCTGAGCAGATAACGTCAACCGACCCCAGGGTCTCGACCGCGGGCAGCTTGCGCATCAGAGCGCGGCGCCTCAGCATCCGTTGCGCGCCCAGTGCAAGCGCGATGGTGACTACTGCGGGCAGTGCTTCCGGCACTGCCGCCACAGCCATGCTGATAGCCGTAAGTACAAGGACGCGGATGTCGGCCTTGTGCTGAACCAGGCCTAGCACGAACACGATTGCCACCAACCCTATCACTGCCAGCAGCAGGCCCCGACTGAGCTGGGCCATTCGACGCTGTAACGGTGTGGGCTCGCGCTCGACTCCCTGGAGCATGTCGGCGATGCGACCGAGTTCGGTGGACATACCGGTGCTGGTAATCACCATTGCCCCCCGCCCGGCCACGACCGCGGTACCCATGTACGCCATGTTTCGGCGGTCACCGAGGGCGCGGTCTCCCTCGGGTAGCGGCTCGGAAGTCTTCTCGACCGGCTCGGACTCACCGGTGAGCGTTGCCTCCTGCACGCGCAGGTTGACCGCTTCGAGCAGCCGGCCATCGGCCGGCACATGGCTCCCGGCCTCCAGCAGCACAACGTCGCCCGGAACCAGCTGGCGTGCCGATGACTCGACGACATGTCCTCCCCGCCGGACCCGTACCGTCGGCACGGCAAGCGACTTGAGCGCCTGCATCGCCCGCTCCGCGCGGTACTCCTGAAAGAAACCGAGAGCCGCGTTCAGCATCACTATCGCGAGGATGACGACGGCGTCGGTGTATTCCCCCAACACTACCGACACGACGCCAGCGCCGATGAGCAGCAGCACCATCACCGAGACGAACTGGTCTTTGAGGATGGCCAGCGGGCTCTTCGCGCCGCGCTCGATCAATGCGTTGGGTCCGTGCGCCGCCAGTCGCGCCCGTGCTTCGTCCGGGCGGAGCCCTTCCGTACGCGACTCGATCCGGCTCAGAACAACATCAGTGGTCAACTGGTGCCAAGCGACGGGCTGGCCGCCTGGTTCTCTCTCTGTCATTGGATGCCTATTCTGCCGACCGGCGGCGATTGGGTCAAGCCCAGTCGCCGCCGGTCAGAGTATCTGGCCTCTACCCTTTGGCCGGGGCCGCGGGTTCCTCTTTCTTCTCCTTGAGCACCTCGGCAATCATGCCGAGACTGCCCATCACCCCCGACGCCTCGTAGGGCACGAAGAGCTTGGTCGCCTTGCCCTCAGCCATTTTCGCCAACGCCTCAAGGTACTTGATGGTGATAAGGTCCTTGGTCGGATTGCCTTTGTGAATGGCGCCATAGACCCGCTCAACCGCCTGGCCTTCGCCCTCGGCCACAGTCAGCAGGCGGTACTTGTCGGCTTCCGCCACCTTCTGTATCGCGGCGGCATGCCCCTCGGCTTCCAGAATCTTGGCCTGCTTTTCACCGTCGGCCCTGAGAATCGCCGCCGTCTTGAAGCCCTCGGCCTCGAGCACCACCGCTCGCCTTTCGCGCTCGGCCTTCATCTGACGGTGCATCGCCTCGATGACGTCGGTCGGCGGCTCGATGCGCTGCAACTCCACGCGCGTCACCTTCGCGCCCCACTTGTCGGTCGCCTCGTCCAGCACGTCGCGCAGCTTGACATTGATGCGCTCGCGTGACGTCAGCGACTGGTCGAGACTCAGGTCACCGACAACGTTACGTAGGTTCGTCTGGGCCAGCTTGACCGTCGCCAGCCGGAACTGGGCGACGTTGTACAGCACCTTCACGGGGTCGGTCACCTCGTAGTAGATGATGGCATCGACCGTCACCGTCGCATTGTCCTTGGTAATGACTTCCTGCGGCGGCACGTCCACGACCTGCTCGCGCATATCCACCTTTATCAACCGGTCGAGGAACGGGAGAATGAAGTTCAACCCCGGATGGACCGTGCGTTGGTACTTGCCCAGCCGCTCCACGCACGCGAGTTCATAGGGCCGGATGACCTTGATTCCCATCAGCGCCACCAGGAACAGGAATATCAGTATGACGACCAGCAGTGTCCCACTCATTTAGCAGCTCCCTTCTTTGATTGGCTCCACCACGAGGTGGGTGCCTATGACTTCAATCACCTTGACCGTGCCACCGGCCGGAATCGCACAGCGGGCGGCTGCCCGCCACTCGTCGCCGCCCACTTTGACCCGGCCGAACTCGGGCGGCGCAATATCATGGACCACTATACCGGTCACGCCAGCCATCCGATTCGCGCCAACCTGCTCAGGCTCGGGCCGGGTTATCTTGCGCGCAATCCGCTGCGAGAAGACCACCATGATTCCAGACAGGACGAGGAAGACCCCGAACTGAATGTAGGGATTGCGCACAAATATCGCCACAACCCCGGTGATGACTCCGGCGACACCGAACCAGATGATCACGAACCCCGGTACGACAATCTCGAGGGCAGCCAGAACCAGACCCGCGATTATCCAGACTGCCGGTTTCAGCTCAAACACTTGGACCTCCAGTTACTCTGTACACGTGACGCTACCGCAGGCAAACGACGTTACCATATGATGACTTGGCTCGACGCGAAGTCAAGTTACCGCGGAGTCATCCGCCGAGCGGAAACTCGGCGGTGACCGAGTAGACCGGTCCGGTCGGCGTGAGAACGCTCCGGAACAAGACAACCCGCTCAACAATGAAAAACTCTGATTCGAACTGCACCGCCGCCGCCCGACTGACATCACCAGGCATGCGCAGGCGGCCGATGGTGAGGTGCGGACTGAACGGCCGCCTCTCCGGCTGGTAGCCGACTGAGCGCAGCGCCTTGACTACGCCCGCCTGCAGGGCGCAGACATCGGTCCGGCCCTGTTCGACCCCAGCCCAGACGATGCGCGCACGGGTCGGGCAAGGAAACGCCCCCAGCCCTTTCAACTGCATCGGGAACGGCCTGTGCCCGGACGCAACCTCAGTCAGGCGGGCCGTCGCCACCTCAATGAAGTCCTGCGACACCTCCCCGAGGAAGGCGAGGGTGAGATGCATCAACTCCGGCCTAACCCACCGCACGAGAGAGCCCGACTCGTGCCGAAGCCGGCCAAGCAAGTCGGCAATCTGTCGCCTCGCTCCTTCGGAAATGCTGACCGCGACAAAGGAACGAATCGCTTCGCTCACGCTCTTCGCTCCAGTACCCGGCGACAGAGCTGCAGTGCAGCTTCAGCCGACT
>CAYOCZ010000363.1:0-3880 GCA_964402475.1 uncultured bacterium
GTTCACGGCTCAGGCAGTGGATACGTTCAATCTGGAGACGAATACATGAGGAGGCCCTAATGGCAGACAGTCAGCTTTGGATTCAGGAGACAATCGAGATTCGAGCGCGGCAGTTGCAGGGTGATGTCGGTCAGGCCGATGCGAGCCCGCTTTTCAAGCCAACCGCCCGGCTGATTGCGGATGAGGTGGTTGGCAGCCTGCGAGAACACGGCGAACTCATCAGAGAGCAGGATATTTCAGCCGGCCCAGTGGCCGTTGTCACGGTTGCCAAGGTCTACTATCTGGCGATTCAAGTCAACAACCCTTGCACCCTGACATTCAATCAGTCAGGAGCCCATACGATAACAATTGGGCCTGGCATCACCGTCCTGAACTTCACGCACACATCATACGTCATCGACACGCTCACCGTACAGGCAACCGTCGATGGCACGCAGATCCGTCTCTACTGGGCCGGTCGAACGACGTAAAGGAGTAACGCATGGCAAATGCAATCGGCAGAATCAAGGGGCTCGGTATCGGCGAGGACGACACTACTTGGGGTGTCTACCAACTGCCGACTGCTGGGCTGCTAGTCCGCGAGGAAGTCCAAATCACGGAGGAGCTGGCAATCCTGGACGCTGCGCACGTCCGCCAGTCTATCTACTTCAACCAGACCGAGCGGGTCATCGGGCGCAAGGGCTGGAGCGCTGCGCTGTCGTGCGCCGTGCCGCTGCGTTCGGATGGATTCAAGCTGCTGCTGAAACAGGCATTCGGGACGGCTGGCGGTGCGGGGCCGTTCATCTTCACGAAGCAGACGGCGAACCTCGCGCTCGGCCTGGTACTGCAGCAGCACATCGGCGACAGCGTGAACCAGATATGTGCCTCGGGCGGCAGGCCCAAGACGTTGAAGTTCAGCACGACGCCTGCCGGTCTACTGATTTGTGATGCAACGATAGTCGGCGCGGTGTACCTGCCTTCCGCGTTGGCTGCGATCCAGGCGGTCGTGCTACAAACTGAGCCGTATTGGACGTGGCGACGGGCCACGGTCACGGTCAACGGCGTAGCTGCCCTGGTTTCCGGTTTCGACCTGAACATCGACCTCGGCACGGCTGATGATGACGCCTCGGCAACGACGCTCGGAACGCAGACCGCAACCAGCTTGCCTTTCAACGGCAACATGGTTGTGAATGGCTCGCTCTCCCGGCTCTACACGAGCGACGGCACGGCGGAGTCAGCATTCGACGGCTACGCCCGCACGGGAGCCGAGGGCAATGTGGTCATCACGTTTACCGATGGAACCGACAGCCTGGAGTTCGCCATCGAGTGCGTGTTCGGCAAGCCGACCATCAGCGGGACGGGACTGGTCACAGAGAGCATCCCGTTTGAGTGCCGACAGGTCGTGGGCGCGTTGACGCTCACCAATGGCCCGTTCGCAATCACCGTCACTGACGGGGCATAAGTCCGAAGTCCGAGAAGTCCGAAACGACATGGAGGTGCTGTGAAACAGACGATAGATACAAGGCTGACTAGCTGCCTGCTGTCCGAGGACGTTGACCTGATGGAAGTCGAGGTCACGCTTCACGGGGCGGACGGCAAAGGGACCGGAGTCGAGACGTTCCGGCTGCGGCCGGTGACTGACTCGGAACGCGCCAAGGCCCGACGCGAGGCATCAACCGGCCGGCAGTCGGCCTCGGTTGCGGCCGATGGCACGCGCTCGGTGTCCCTGGAGCTGAACGCGGAACTCTACAACACGGCCTATCTGTTCTACGCGCTGGGCGGGGAACGGGTGTACGGAACCGGGGAGCACAAGGAAGGCTGGAGCCTCAAGGACGGCAACGGCGACCCGTTGCCGCTGAAACTCGATACGTTGCGGGCGAACCTGCACCCCGGCCTGGTTTCTAAGCTGGTGGACACCGCTCTTGAACTCGGCAACATCTCCCCGGCGTCAGAAAAAAACTAACGCTCGCGGTTGCGCTGGCTCACGATCCGCAGCGGAACCGCGAGGATGTCTTGACGTGTCAGCCCTACGATGCGACCCTACATCAGGGCTGTCCGCATTGGCGCGAGGGTGAAGAGCCGCCCGACCGCGACGTGTGTCTGGAGAATCAGTGTGAACGGACGTTCCTGTGCCGAGAGTGCCGACAGGTTGAGGTCTGTCCGATTGTGGGCTACCCCAAGATCACGCCGGAGAATCAGGAAGCCTTGAGAACGTATAGCCTGCTGAAGTCCGGTATCATCCCGCCGCTGGACCCGCGCATGACGCCCGCGCGGACTCTCGACCGGCTGGCAATCATCAACGGCTGCGTCACCCGGGCCGAGAACGCGATGATGAAGGAAATGAGCAAGCGAGGTGCCGGTGGCAGATAGTCAAGTCAAGCTAGACATCGAAACCAAAGGAAGCCGAGCGGCAATCTCAGCCGCACAGAAGACCGGCGCGGCGGTCGGCAAGGCTAACCAGACGGCGGCTACGACCGCCAAGGCTAGCGCACAAGCGCAGCAGCAGGCGGCGGCGACAACCAGCGGGGCGATGAAGCAAATGATGGGAATGGCTATGCAATACATCGGCGTCATGGTCCTGATGAAAGAGGCTATGGCCGGTGTGAAGGAAGGGATGATAAGCGAGATTGCCCTCGTGCGACTCAAGACCGGGCTGGAGAACGTCGGGCTTGGCGGCAAGGTGGCATACAAGGCGCTGGTAGATTTCGCTCAGGAGCTTCATAACGTGTACGGCATCGCGGATAGCCTTGCGGTCCCGGCTCTGGAACGTCTGGCGAGAGCGACCGGCGATGTCAAGGACGCTATGTATCTCTCGCAACTGGCAGCACGAATGTCCATCCAACTTGAGGGAGTGGACTATCCGGCGGCGGTCAAGATGCTGGTTAACGCCATGTCTGGGAAGGGGGCGACTCTGATAGCGGCCGCGGCCGATATGGGTGTCATGATAGAAAAAACCGCTGATGCACAGACAGCCTTCCGGCAACTGGAGGAAGTACTCGGCCAGAGTTCTGCGGTGATGGACACCAACGCCGACCGGGCACGGCGGATTAGCAATGAGTTCGGGGAACTGAAGAAGCAACTTTTTCAAGGGTTGATGCCAGCTATAAACTTCGCCACCGGCGTGTTCTCTGCACTGGCGCTGGTCATCAAGACATCGGGGTCGAACCTCGGGTTGATGCTTGACCTTGCCAAGCAGATTGTACCGCAACTCATGGTCATTATGAATCCGGTCAACTGGATTCAGCCACAGAAGATGATGGAAGCATACAACCTGATGGAGGTCTACACAAAAACCTATTTCCGCAACATGGCTAAGAGCAACGAGAAGTTCGTGGCCGAATGGAATCGCATCAATGCGCTGGCTCATGGCGCGCCGGCAGATGTCGGCGACGTGTTGAGTCTCGACCCCAAGCTCGGGCTAGGCACGCTTTTGATGCCTCCGAGGGGCGGAACGAAAGAGTCGGCCGGAGGCGGTGCGGGTGATGCGCAGGCAAAGGCCGTGGAGGAGCAAGCCGCAGCGTTCGACCGGATGGCGATGCTGCGCCGTCAGTTTGCGACTGGGGACCTTCAGGCCGCGATGGACCATCAATTGTCGCTCAGTGAAATCGAGGCATTCGGCATGGCCGACAGAGCCGCGATATGGGAGCAGGAATCAGAGGCACGGGAGGCCGCGCTGGAGAAGCAGCTTGCACTACAGGAGAGATTTGGCGAGGCTGCCGGGCAGATGATGGGTAACAGCATCAACGGCATGACAAACCTCTGGGGCGGCTACTTCGAGAAGATAGCGGCAGGCGAGCAGGTCAAGACCGACATGTTCGCCGCGT
Organism: uncultured bacterium; assembly: GCA_964402475.1. Classification (GTDB taxonomy): domain Bacteria; phylum Hydrothermota; class Tepidihabitantia; order Tepidihabitantales; family Tepidihabitantaceae; genus UBA2258. The sequence continues at coordinate 3,804 of CAYOCZ010000363.1, forward strand.
CCGGGAAGCTGCTACTCGCCATGCTGCTTGACCAAGTACGAGAATATCTCCAGGCCGAGGCTGTGAAGCACGCGACA
>CAYOCZ010000364.1:0-3879 GCA_964402475.1 uncultured bacterium
GCTTGCCGGAACTCGCTCTCGGCACCACGCAGGTCTTCGGTCTGGAGCAAAGCAGCTCCGAGGCCGTTGTGAAGTACGGCCGTACCCGGCGAGACACGCAGCGCTCCGCGATAGGCCTCGGCCGCACCGGTGAAATCGCTCTGCTGATACAACAGGTCTCCCAGCGTGACCCAGGCAGCGGTATCGGCCGGCGCGAGCTTCACGCATTGGCGAAGTTCGCGTGCTGCGCCCTGCCAGTCTCCGGCGTCCATCAGGTTACGCCCGAGTTCGAATCTCGATTTCGCGTGATTGGGAAACTGTGCGACTGTGGCCGTGACCAGGACTATTTGATTCCTCCAGACCGGCATGGAACGGAGCGCGGCAAAACCCATCACACCCGCATAAAGCGCCGCGAACGCGGCCAGGGCCCGGCGGGTGCGTCGCAGTGACGCTCCGAGCGCGACAGCCGCCAGTACGGTCCCGAAGGTCGGCAAATAGAGCATGCGCTGTGAAACGTACGATTGACCGGGCGGAAGCAGGTCACAGGCCGGCAGGATCGACAAAGCAAACCACAGGGCGCCGATACCGACCGGGCTGCTGCGATAACGAACCGTCGCCCAGGTCAGTGCTGCCAGCGCAGCGACGGCCGCAATGGTCGGCCAGCCGAAGGTGGCCACTGCCCGCGGGTCGAGGTAAGAGACCTGGCGGTCGAATGGAGCCAGCGACATAAGCGCATAGCGGCCAAACGAATTGACCGCGAGCATGAACCGCATGCCGGGGCCGATTTCGCCCCAGCCCGGACCCCGGCCCGTGAGCACCGCCGTCCTTACGGCCAGATAAGCGGCGAGTACGACAACCATCGCACCGAGCAGCAGCGCGAAACGCCTGCGCCGGGCCGGCTGCCGCAATTCGGGCAGCACCGCAAACAAGGCCAGCGCCGGGAAAAGAAGGGCCGTTTCCTTGCACAGAAGTGCGACGGCGAACGGAACTATTGTCAGACCGAGCCACGTGCCGGTGGGCCGCCGTCGAAAACGCAGCAGGGCGAGGAAGGCGAGCAGTACGAACAATGTCATCATCAGGTCGGTGCGACCCGACACGAAGGCCACCGACTCAACGTGCGACGTGTGAAAGGCAAATGTCAGCCCGCCGAGCAACGCCGGCCAGAACGACGCCAGCAGCTCGGCCAGTACCAGTGCCACGAGCGCGCAGCACGCGCAGTTCAGCAGGACGTTGGTCAGATGGAAACCGGACGGCCTTATGCCCCACAGGCTCCGGTCCAGCCAGAAACTTGATATCACCAGCGGCCGATAGTATGCGTTGGGCGAGACTGCTCCTTGCTTCGCCGGCCAGTGAGTGTAGCTCTGGCCGAAGAACCCGAACGGCGCCGGCACCTGCAAGTCCTGGTTCTGGACTATCAGCTCGCGGTCGTCCGAGACAAAGTCATACTTCAACGTCGGCAGGTAAAGCAGCCCCAGCAGGGCCACGACGCCCGCGGCGAGAAGCGCCTGTCTTGGCTTCAGCCGGCCGATTTTCGCGGTTCGCATCTTCGCCATTGCCTGCACATCATCCTCAGCGTCGCACGGATGTCAAGCAGTCGCTCGGGCCCTGAATCCGACTTTGAACCACCAAGAACACCAAGCGCAAGGCGAAAAGGATGAAGGCTGAGGGATGAACGATGAGTGTCCGAACGCCGGCCTTTCCTGATTCAGCCTTTCCGGTTTCATCCCTTCCGCTTTGTGTCTTTGTGCCTTGGTGGTGCAACGTCCGACGTGGGCCTCTGAGGCCAACTTCTATATCGGTTCTAGGGTCGGGCACCTGGAGCCGATATTGAAGCCACGCACTGGCCGTCGAGGCCAAGCTCGAAACTCGAAGGCCGAATGACGATTGAAATCCGAATGCTCCAATTCGTCATTTCCCGGTATTCGAGCTTCATTCGGAATTCGTGCTTCGAGCTTCGTCATTGAACGCAGAGTCCGAATGTCGAAACCCGCACTGTCGGACAGGGGCCGCTGAGGCCAAAGGCACGAAACGAATGGGTGCAGGATGGCACGAGTCCGTTTCACTCCGTTCTCGTGACTTCGTGGCCATCCATTTCGGAATCAGGGCCGGGGGCGAGGCTTGACAATCAATGGCCGCCAACTATCCTGTCCGGCTTCACGAAAGGAGAAAACCAATGAGAACGATAGCGTTGATCACGAGTTTCGTCGCCGTCGCTGGCTTGTCCTGCGCCGGCAGCACGCGAAGACAGACGTCGACCACGACTGCGAAGTGGCCGAAAGAAGCCCTGGAACCTCTGACCCAGGAAGAGCTGACACAGCTCATCAAGGCCCTGCCGGCATTGAATAGTGTCCTGAAGGCCGGGAAGTGGAGAAGCCCAAATGCCGTGGGACCTGGAGACTCCCTTAAGGAACGAGAGATCCAAAAGGACCAAATCGGCACGCTGACCAAGCTGGTCGAAAGCTACAAGCTGCCTGGCATTGACGACTCACTCAGGCCGTACGGCGGTTGGGCCGAGATCCGGGCGACACTATACAAGGTCTACGCAGCGACTGCCGCGCTTGGTATCGACCGAACACCGCCAGAGCTTGTCGCGAGTTTGAAGAGTGACACGACCTTGCGCGGCCGGACGACTCTGAAGGGCTACGAATTCTTCAAGAACGCCTGCGTGCAGATACCCGAGTCAAACAAGCAACTGGTTCTCAAGAATGTGGATGACCTTCAGCCACTTGGTTCACTTGGGAACTAAGCGTAACCTTTCCTGAACCACCGGCTCAACATGACATGACCTGCTGCTGGTCTGCCGCTCTTCCGAAGAGCTGAAACGGTCGTGAACGAGGTGATCACCCGCATGCGAATGTGCACCGCACACTTCGCCAGGGAACGTCGGCCCGCGTGACGTCTTCCTGGGCCGGCCGCACGAAATCCTGAGGAGGCGGGCGGAGAAGAGAATTGACATTGATGCGGAGACGGCCACGCAATCGGGCAGGAGCAAGCGGTGCGAGTGAAGCCTAGACGGTTTCCGCCAAGGAACGGGCAGCTTGACCAGGACCGGCCGAATCAATCCCCGGCCCGGGCCTGGTTCTTCATTGTCGCCGGTGTGGCGTTCGTCCTCAGGCTGATTCACCTGCTCCAGTTGCGGCACAACGACCCGCTGTTCCTCTCGCCGCAGATGGACTCGCTCTACCACCACCAGTGGGCGCTGGCTATCGCCGCGGGCCGGGAGTTCATGGCCGATGCCTTTTTTCGTGCGCCCCTGTATCCGTACTTCCTCGGCCTGTTGTATAAGCTCCTCGGCGCGAACCTGATGGTCGCGCGTATCGTGCAGTCCGCGGTCGGCAGCGCGACCTGCGGGCTCGTGTACCTCTTGGCGCGCAACCTCGCGGCGAAACCCCAAACCCCAAACTCTAAACCCCAAAGCCCGAGTCGGGACTCCGGTCTTCATCCTTCATCCTTCATCCTTCATCCTTCCGAAGCCGCTGCACGCATCAGCGGCTTCGTTCTTGCCGCTTACCCGCTGGCCATCTGGTTCGACGGCGAGCTGCTGCTTGAGGGCCTGCTGACCTTCCTGGTGCTGCTCGGCTTCGTGCTGCTGCTGCGCAGTCGGGACACCGACCGACAGTGGTGGCTGCCGGGAACAGTGTTCGGCCTGGCCGCGATTACGCGGCCGAACGTGCTCGCGTTCCTTGCGCTGCTGCCGGTCTGGCTGGTCATCGAGAACCGGCGCGGAGCAGAAGATCCACAGACTACGCAGATCACACAGATTGGCCCGAAGGGGAGAAGTCGGAACGCGGTGTGGAGCAGGCTCCTGCTCGTCTGGGGCGCGGCTGCCATCGTGATTCTGCCGGTCACGATTCGCAACTATGTCGTGAGCGGGCAGTTCGTGCCGATTGCGTGGCAGGC
>CAYOCZ010000365.1:0-3866 GCA_964402475.1 uncultured bacterium
GGATTTCTATGCTCTGAATCCCGACGGCACTGTCAGGTGGGCACTCTCCGGCGACCGCGTCCGGTCGTCTCCCGCGATCGGCCCGGACGGCACTATCTACTTTGGGTCACACGACAACTACCTGTACTCCATCAACCAGGACAGCACGCTTAAGTGGCGGTTCCTGACCGGTGGGAACATCTACTCTGGACCCGCAATCGCCTCGGACGGCACAATCTTCTTCGGTGCGAGCGGCAACTCGCTCTGTGCCCTCAATTCCGACGGCACGCTGAAGTGGGGATACGAGACGGAAGGCCGCGTCCGGTCATCGCCAACCATCGGTTCCGACGGAACGATTTACTTCACCAGCGCGGATGGCTACCTGTACGCGCTCAAGGGGACTAGTCCTTTGGCCGATTCACCGTGGCCCAAATTCCATCATGACCTCCGAAACACCGGTCGTGTCGGTGGAGGAAAGTAGGGAGGAACAGTGTACAAGACGAAAGCCCTGTTCGCCGCAGCCTTTGCACTGGTGTTGTCTGCTGGGCTGTCATGCAAGAGCAACTATGCGCCGGATGTGCCGGCTGTCCCAGCCGGACCCGATTACTGCTTCAAGGACACAACCTACACCTTCAGCACAGTCGCGACCGACCCGGACGGAGACAGCATAGCGCTCCGCTTCGATTGGGGTGATTCCTCAGTTTCGTATTGGATCGGATGGTTCGCGAGCGGGGACACGGTCGCGTCTACTCACTCCTGGTCGGACATAGGCAACTATGAAGTCCGTGTATCGGCGCAGGACCGGGAACGCACGTCCGACTTGTCCGACCGACATTTGGTGCAGGTAGCCATCCGCTGGCCACCCGAAACGCCCGCGGCACCGACAGGGCCGGACATCGGGGGCCAGGATTCGTCCTACAAGTTCATCGCCGGGGCAGACCATCCCGACAACATTCCGGTGGCAATCAGGTTCGCGTGGGGCGACGGCGACACTTCGGACTGGAGCGAGTTCGTGCCCTCGGGCGGACCGGTCAGCATGAGCCACGCCTGGTCCGCACCGGATACCTACGCAGTCACGGCGCAGGCAAAAGACACCGGCGAGTTGACATCCCTGTGGTCTTCCCCACACACCATCATCGTCCGTCCGTCGGGCCGACTGCGGCAGGTCGGCGCGCCGATGCTCCCGTCCGACAGCTCAGGCTTCATTATCAGCGTCGTCAACGATGGGTCAGTAGAGCTCACCATTGGCTCGCTTGAGTTCTTCGACACACCCGAGTCCGCGTACATGCGAGACTTTCGCATCCAGGCAGACCACTGCGGCTATCCGATACCAAATGGAATGCCTGGGACCGGACCTGGCGATACAGTGCATTTCACCGCGCCGGTGGCGATCGCCCCGGACATGTCGGAGATTGCCGAGCTGTACTTTGCTGATTTCTACGTTCAAGAGGTGGTCAATCCCCCTCCGGGTACAAAGGCCAACGTGCACGGTAAGACATTTCAGTTTCGCTTCAGTGACGGCTCGGCGATAGTCGTCAGACCGTGAAGCTGAACATGTCCTGGAATCGCCTGAGCGCAGGCTGGCCTTGCGCAAGGCTCGGCCGGGAGTAGAATCCGCCAGAGGTGATTATGAGTACGCTGCTTTTGCTTGCCCTTGTTGGTGCCGATTTTCCCATCTGCACCGCCTCCGGGTTCACGGGCTATTCTTCGGTCGTGTATGCCCAGGACCAGTTCTACGTCTTCTGGGAAGACCAGCGGGCGTACCCGCTGACCGGCGTCTACGGAGCGCGGGTAACCAAGCAGGGCGCAGTCCTCGACCCGACCGGCGTCGAGCTCTTCACCGACAGCATCGGCTACCGCGTCAGCGCGGCGTGGGATGGTTCGAACTTCCTCGTCGTCACCCGCGAGCACTGCTGAACAAAGGGCGACCTGCTGGGAGTGCGTGTCACTCCTGACCTCGACACCCTGAACACGTTCTACATCTGCAACCCGGCCGATGACTCGTTTATCGAGACCGACCCGGTAGTCACTTTCACCGGCGAGAACTACCTTGTAGTCTGGTCGGACGAGAAGTACGGCCCTTCCAATGCCTATCACCCGTTTGCGGCGCGCGTCACGCCGGCCGGCGCCGTGCTCGATTCGGGCGTGAAGGTCTCGACATCGGGCGCGTCCGAGCGCCGGCCGAACGTGGCCGACGACGGCGAACGGAGCCTCGTGGTCTGGTCCGGCTCGAGCCGCGGCGCGCACGGCCGGTTCGTCAACCGGGATGGTCTGCCCGAGGGCGGCGTATTCCAGATTGCCCCCGGCACCGCGTCCGGGCCGAACCTGTGCTTCGGGGACTCCTGCTACCTTGTGGTCTGGCACGAGGGGACATACCCTTCGCTCCAACTCCACGGCAGCCTCGTGTCGCGACAGGGCGACCTTGTCGGCAGCACCATTCCGGTTGCGACCGACTCCGGCTGCAGCCGCTGGGCCGCGCTGGCATACGACGGGGAGAACTTCCTCACGGTGTGGATGAGCGGTCTGAACAACGAACCCGAGACCATCTTCGGTCGGTTCATCGCGAACGACGGCTCGCTCGTCGGCGACCGGTTCGCGGTCTCGGCTACTACGCCAGTGATGCGCTGGTGGCCGGCGCTGGCTTTCTCGGATTCGAACTGCCTCGTCGCATGGGACCAGGGCTCCAGCCGCGATGTCTACGGCAACGTGGATGTGCTTGTCACTGGAGTCACCGAACCGTCGCCGGTGTCCGCGACTCAAAGAAGCAAGCGTCCGTCGGTCATATCCGGCGGCCTTCCCGACCGCGTTCCTCTATACGATGCACTGGGAAGGCGCTCGCAGGCGCTCAAGCCCGGAGTCTACTTCACCCGCGAGGCGGGTCAGACCAGCAAGGCCCTGCGGGTCCGTTAGTCTCCGATATCTGTACTTGGCGGCTCGGGTACACCCCGAGCCGCTGTCTTCCCGCGCTACGTTACCGGGTGTGTCTGTGCTTGAGTTGGTGGGTCGTGAAAGCCACGCCGCCGCGCGATGCGCGGCGGCAATGGTAGGCTGTCGAGGAGACTACTTTCTCTTCTTGGCCTTTTTCTTGGCTGTCTTCTTGACGGCCTTCTTCGCTTTCTTCTTCTTTACCATTCGCACCTCCTTTGGTTTGTGCTTAGTCCACGCCGGCGGATCCGGCGCAGACAGGTTACGGAACGGACAATTGTTTGCAGAGGAAGCAATGAAAGACTCATCAGGTGACCCACAAAACGCGGGGTCGCACAATCCATCGCAAAAAGAATACGAATATCGAACGAGTTGTCAACCGTTTTCGTGCGACAAAGTGTGGCCGCGCGGTGAGAGTGAGGAGAGATTCGAAGCACGCGGCACTACCGGCCGGGTTCTGTCCGCTCTGCTTGCGTTCTAGCGGAGAATCCGTTCCGCTACTTCGAACCGGGAAGCGGAGAAACGGCGGTGCCAGCGGATGATGCCCACGTCGGGCGCGAGCCGGAAGTCAATCAGGTACGGCACGGGCGCATGAATCCGGATTCGGAAGCAGTTTCGGAAGCCGCCGGCCGGGGTCTTCACGGTCTCAACTGCAACCACTTCGAACGACAGTGAGCGTTCTTCGTTACCATACCAGAACGCACCGTCGCGCAGCGGCAGTTCCAGCAACTTCACCCAACCCGACGTCGGCTCGAGCCCGTCGAGATGCGAAGTGGGCAGCACGAACACGGCGTCCCTGGTCTTCCGGAAGAAGAATGACAGGTAGGGTTCCTCATCGCGTGTGATGCGGACCTCGTATGCCCTGCCGAGTCCTGGTTCAACTGCCGAGCCGGTCACGGCAATCGCATAAGTCCGACTCTCGGCTTCATTCGTGTCGGGCTCGACGACCTCGTACGCGGTCG
>CAYOCZ010000366.1:0-3852 GCA_964402475.1 uncultured bacterium
CTATCCCTCCAGGGGAGTGGAGCAGTTCGTAAGGTTCCCCCAGAGCGTTGTCTGCGTGCTTGACGTCAAGGTTGATCCAAGGAAACTGCGTCAGGTTGGCCAGTTCTTCCGTCGAAGGTGCGGCCAACTTGCCAGCGAGGACAAGGCCGCGTGTGTAGCAGATGATACTAAACGGGTCGTTCTCCTGTTTTCGTACGTCGGCAAGCTCCCGCAGTTCGGTGAGAAGCTGTTCCATATCAGGACTGTTTGCGAAATCCCCAGAGTCGAGGCCGTAGAGCAAGACCTTCTTGCCTCGGTAGTCAAGTTCCGCAAAGTCGCTACGGTCGGAGCGATCAAACTGAAGGGGCGGTGCCTTGCAACCGAGCCACTGCTGGTAGTACGCGGCGATCTCCGGCGAGCGCTGCCCCGAGACAGTTCCGACGACCGCCGCGAAGCACAGGACTGTGGTTAGTATTCTTTTCATCTCTCCGGTTCCAACGCTTGGAGTCATGCGTTTCTGGAAGGCCGTCCGCGGCCTTTCAGAAATCGCATGGACTCCGTTGTTGAACTAAGCCGGCTGTGCCGGCAGATCCTTCCGTTAGTTCTAGATAAGTGATCTCCTTACCCCGGAGCGATGGCGCATATGGAGTGCGTTGGGAACTCCGAAGCAAGGAGGCTCACCATGCATAAGTCGAAGGTTACCACGAAGCGGGGGAAAGGCCAGTCGGATTCGGATCATCGTCAACGGTTGCAGGAGCGCATGGCCGAGGTCGGCTATGTGCCGGGTACACGGGTGGCGTATCTGCGTGAGTTCGATCGTTTCGAGGCGATGCTGGACCGCAAGGGCGCGCAGGACGCTACGCTGCAGGATGCCAAGCGGTATTTGACGCGGCTGAAGTCATCGGGCGTCTCGGCGACCGTATACAGCCATGCTTCGGCGGCTCTGAAGTTTTTCTTCGTGGAGGTCCGCGGGATGGTGTGGAAGCCGATCTCGCCGCTGCGTGAACGCATGATCGATGACATGCAGCTGCACCGTTTCTCTTCGAGGACACAGGCCTCCTACGTGCGTTCAGTCGAAGGGTTGACTCGGTACCACAGGCGGTCGCCGGAGGAACTGAGCGAAGAAGATATCCGTTGCTACTTCGTGCACCTGACCTGCGAGCGCAAGCTCGCACGGCCGACGGTTACCATCGCCCTGTGTGGCATCAAGTTCTTCTACGAGAAGACGCTGAAGCGTGATTGGTCGCTGACCGGCGTGCCGACGCCAAAGCGCGAGAAGAAAGTGCCTGTGGTGATGACCCACGAGCAGGTCAAGGCGATCCTGGGGCGTGTACGCACGGTGCGCCACCGCGCCTGCCTGAGTCTGATTTATGCCTGTGGGTTGCGTCTTCATGAAGCCTGCCAGGTCCAGGTCACCGACATCGACCGGGTGCGCGGCCTGCTGCGTGTCAACGGCAAGGGCTTCAAGCAGCGCTATGTGCCGTTGCCCGAGTCGATCTTGCCGTTACTGGAGGAGTGCTGGCTGACTCATCACAACCGCACGTGGCTGTTTCCGCTGGTGGGCCGTGGGGGACGCGGACGGCTTGGACGCATCACCGACCGGTGTGTCCCGCTTGCCACAGTGCAGCAGGCCTTTCGCAAAGCCTACCGGGAATCGGGTGTGACCAAGAAGGTCAGCGTGCATTCGCTTCGCCATGCCTACGCAACCCATTTGCTCGAGGCCGGTGTGAGCCTGCGTCAGATCCAAGAGTGGCTCGGGCACAGCTCGCCGTCCACCACCGCGATCTACGCTCATCTGACGGCCCAGAGCGTACAGGTCTCGGCCCAGGCGGTTACCCGCCTGATGGCCGACATCGCCACGCCCATCTGAGCACAGCACGATGGGCCGCCTGGGCGAGATCTTTCGCGCCCACGGAGAAGAGTACCGCGCACGCTTCGGCGCCCGCATGAGCCTGGACCAGCTCCGGGCCATGCGGGCAATCGAGGTCTGTCATACGCCCGCGGCAGGGGAGGCGCTTTGGCGCTGTCCAGACTGCGGCAAGCGGCACTTCACGTTCGTGGGATGCGGCAACCGCCACTGTCCGGCATGCGGGGGCACCCGCGCCGAGCAGTGGTTGCGCAGGCACTGTGCCCTGTTGCTGCCCGATGTTGTCTACCATCTGATCACCTTTACCGTGCCCGACGGCCTGCGCCGGGCCATTCGGTCTCATCCGCGCGAGCTGCTTGAGTTGCTGATGCGGCTGAGTTCCGGCACGCTGCTCGATGTCTGTGACAACGACAAGTGGCTCGGCGCCACGCCAGGGCTGACGGCCCTGCTTCACACCTGGACGCGGCAGCACGAGTACCACCCGCACGTTCACTTCATTGGCACCGGCGGTGGCCTCAACGAACAGGGGCAATGGGTCGATGCCCACCCGAAGTTCCTTGTGCCCGTGCATGCGCTCTCATCGGTCTTCCGTGCCCGCTTTCGTGATGCGCTGCGTGAGCAGTACCCCGACATCTTTGCCACGATCAGCCCCACGGTATGGAAAGAGAAGAAGTGGGTCGTGCATTCCAAGCCGGTGGGAAGCGGCGAAACAACCTTAGCCTACCTGGCTCGATATGTTTACCGCGTTGCTCTCTCGGAACGCGCCATCCTTCATCACGACGCCCGGCGTGTCACGGTGCGCTATCGCAAAAGCGGAACCAACGTGCCGCGCACCATGCGGCTGGAGCCGCAGGAGTTCATTCGCCGCTTCCTTCAGCATGTGCTGCCCTCAGGCTTCAGGAAAATCCGCTACTTCGGACTGCATCACAGCTCCAAGCGTCCCGTACTGAGGTCTCTGCAAGCGGCCATGGCCATTCGGGCGGGACGCCCTCTGCCTGTGACGCCCCCGACCGTAGAACCGGCCAGACCGGCATGCCCGAACTGTCACGCGCCCATGCACTTTGAAGGGCGGGGCGGCGTCAACCTCCGAGCCGTTCTTTTCCCCGCCGCCACCCAGACCCGAGGTCCACCATGAGTGACGCACGACGACCCGCTACCGCTCTACTTGACAATCCGCACCTCCATGCGCGGACCCGCACCGCTCTGCCCGCGCTCCGGGATCAAACCTCCGCACAACCGCTGTCGCTCGACAGCCGACGGTCACGGCCGGGCCTCAGAGCCCTTCACCAACCGGATGGGGCGCCCGGATCGCACTGCCCGACCGGTGTTGATACACATCAGCACACCACGCGCTGGTGAAAAGCACATACCGCTCCACGCACACCCGCCAGCTTAGAGCGGTTTAAATAAACCTGTAGCCGCTCGCTGAGGGTCGTGGTATGGTTTGGGCATGAAAACCACATCGCTGGACCTGCGCGAAAGAATCCTGGTCTCGTACGACAACCAGGAGGGCACCCGACAACAGATCGCGGACCGGTTTCGGGTCTCAGAAGGCATGGTAAAGAAGCTGCTGCAACAGCGGCGGCGGACGGGGGATATCGGCCCACGTCATCATCACTCCGGTCGCAGGCCGATCATCGTCGGATCTCACCGCCGACAGCTGCGCGCCATGCTCGGCCAACGTCCAGACATGACGCTGATCGAACTTCGAAACGGGTTGGAACTGGACTGCACGATACAGGCGATCCACTACGTGCTTGATGACATGGGGCTGACATATAAAAAAAGACGCTTCGGGCCAGCGAGCAGGACCGACCGGACGTAGCCCGGGAACGCAAGCGTTGGCGCCGACGCCAACTCGGGTTTGATCCGGCCCGCTTGGTCTTCATAGACGAGTCCGGCGCAAAGACCAACATGACTCGGCTGCGCGGTCGTGCTCCACGAGGCGATCGTGTCCACGCCAGCACTCCTTGCGGGCATTGGCACACGACGACGATGATATCCTC
>CAYOCZ010000367.1:0-1318 GCA_964402475.1 uncultured bacterium
GACACGAGCCGTTGGCTGCCGGGATGCCAGGCGAGGCCGTAGATGCTGTCCGTGTGTCCTTTCAGCACTGCCGTTGCCTGCCACTGACCTCCGACCTCTGACTTCTGACTTCTGCCCTCTGACTTCGGCCTTCCTCGGTACGCGTCCGGGTCCGACTTGAACTGCTCAAGGCAGCTTTGGCTGCAGAAGTAGTGCGTCTTTCCCTTGTACTCCCACTTGCCCGCTTCACGGCCCTCGATGACATGCATCTTGCACACCGGGTCAACGTGAGATGTCTTCAGTCCGGCCGGGGCCGGCTGCACTTCTGGCTTGGGGATTTCAACCGGCAACTCGGTACCGACGTACGACTCGGGATTCTGCTGGAACTTGCGGGCGCAGGCTTTGGAGCAGAAGAAGTACGTGGCGCCGTCGTACTCGCGCCGCGCCGCCTCTTCCCCCTCGATGACTTCCATCTTGCAGACTGGGTCGATGTGGACCGAGTGTGCGTAGCTACGCATCTACCTATTGGACGGCTCGCGGCCCGATGTGATTCATCAGCTGTACAGAGAATCCATGCCCGGCTTGCGGTTCTCGCAGGCCCGCCGGACCACCGCCGCGACCCGGCGCCGGCGCGTCTCGGTCTGCTTCGCGTCCGTCACCCATCCGACGTACATGTTCCGGTAGGTCGGGGCGAATCGGCTGAAGTTGCTCCACGCTTCAGGCACCTTCTTCAGCGCCTTCCGCAGGTCTGCCGGAAGTTTCGGCGCCACACGGGAGGTATAAGCGGTCTGCCACTTGCCGCTCTGCTTTGCCACGCGCACGGCGACCAGCCCGGCTTCGGTCATCCTGCCTTCAGCAGTCAACCATTTGACCTTCGTCCGATTGACCAACGACCAGATACTGCCCTTCCGTCGTGGGGTCCAACGCTGCCGGAACTTGTCATTGTCCACCGCGTGTATCTGGCCGTCTATCCAACCGAAGCAGAGCGCCACGTCCAGCGCCTCCGGATAGCGGAGTCCGGACTTCGCGACCTTCTTGTACATGTAGACCCACTCCCCGTGGGACTTGGCATGGTTGCGCCGGAGCCACTTCCGCCACTCCCAGGCGCTCCTGAAATCCAACGGCTCGGTCGGGTTCGTTTGGGCTTTGGACTTGGGACTTCGGGTTTGATTCGTCATTGGCCTCCGCGGCCCCTGTCTGACAGTGCGTGCTTCGAACTTCGGACTTCCGTTCTGCCGGCTTTCGCCGGCAGAACGGAGAGGGTGGGATTCGAACCCACGGTACCGTTAGGTACACATGCTTTCCAGACATGCCCGTTCGGCCGCTCCGGCACCTCTCC
>CAYOCZ010000367.1:1418-3827 GCA_964402475.1 uncultured bacterium
AGGACCAGCGTCCCCGGCTTGACCGCGTCGACAATGGTCTTGAGCGGTATCGAATCGAGCTCGATGTAGTCGTGGTCAATCGCCTCAGCCGGCACTTCCTCGCTCACCTTGCCGTGAATCACGAGGTCGCCGCCCAGGTAGACGGCACCGACGCCGAAAGCGTCCCGCACGCAGCGCTCGGCCGAGTCAGTGGTCGGTTCGACGCCCTCGAGCCGATAGAGCCAGTCCGGGCGGAACCAGGTCGTCCGGACCTGCTTGCTCAAGACCTCCAGCGTCGCCCTGGGCAGGGCCGAGTACTCATCTGCTCCCTCTCGTACCTGGCGGAATTGGTACTTCGTCTCCAGAATCGTCTTGTCCTGAACTGCAAGCGTGAGTTTCCGGTCCGCGCGGTTGATGACGAGATACGGCTCGCGCCGGGAGAGCGAGGCAATCCGGTAGTTCAGGAACTGCGCATCCTGTTCGAGCTTGGCCTTGACCGCCTGCAGGCTGTCGTACCGGCCGGCGACGACCTGCGCCTCGACGCCCGCCTCGCGGGCCGCGCGCATCAACTCGCGCTTGCCCACCGCGTCGGCCAGCCGAACAAGGGTAAGACTGCCGACCACGGTCGCGACCACGGCGAGGAAGCTGCTGGTTCTCTTGTCCATCAGAATATGAACACCTTGGTTCGGACCTGCACCGAATCGAAGAGCACTTTCAGGTCCTCAAACCCGACCCGGATGCAGCCGTGGGTCACGCTCCGGCCGAGCAGGTGCTCCTGCGGCGTGCCGTGGATCATCACGCCGCCGCCGAGGTCGAGCATGAACGCACCCAGCACGCCCGTCTCTCTTCGCAGCGGGGAGTTCCATGCCGGAATCGACTCGCCCTTCTCAAGGAACGCCCAGTCCGGCTTCAGCCAGACCGGGTCCTTCTTCTTGCGGATAACGCTCATGATGCCGCGCGGAGTCTGGAACACCCACTTCCGGTTCTGGTACGTCAACGTGTCATTCCTGCCGGTCGAGATGGCGGCATCAAGCACCACCTTCTGTCCGCGCCGCAGCGAAAGCCGATTGCCGTTAGGGTTGACGACAACGTAGAGTTCATTGGTGAAGGCGGTCGCGAACTGCTCGGCAAGCTGCTTCACCGAACCGTTGAGCGCCTCGATCTCCGGCCCGAGCTTCGGTATCTCCAGCCGCATATTCCGCGTGCCGGTCCGGGTACCGTACAACTCATGGGTCAGCCGGAAGAGGTCGAGCCCGACGCTCTCTGTGACCGGGAAGTAGATTTCGGACCAGATCATCACCATCGCCGAAAGGACGATGATGCCGATTGGCTTTACCGGGCTGAGGGTCATCGATGCCAGCGGGAGGTCTTGCCGCGGACATCAACGTGAATGAACGGACCGCGCGAGCGCGTTCGGCTGTACCAGCCGATGCCGCCGACCAGTTCCAGATGCTTCGCCTCTAGTTCTTCAGCGTATGCGGCCAGCAGTTTCGCGTCCTTATGGCTCGACCGGCCGTCGTGGTTCAGGTCATCGAGCCGGCCGTCATTGTTGGCGTCAACGATGATGTCAGCCGCCCCGCCATAGATGTGCGCGCTGTTGTGGCCGCGCTCGACACGCCAGTTGTACGCGGGTGGCCGATACCCGCTGAACACGACAAAACGGTCGAACTTGACCCCGCGGCTCTTCACCAGGTCGGTGAGCAGTTCCAGCTTGACGATAAGCCCCTCGCGCAGAACCGTGTACTTGGGGAAGCCTCCCATCGTTCGGGACGCGAAATCGCGGAGCGTGTAGTGCGGCGACACCGGCGTGTCCAGGTTGTCGGACGTGGTGATGATGAACCCTTTCGGCTTCGTGAAGTTCGGGAACTCCTCGGTGGGCTTGGGGTACTTGCCAATCTTTACGCCCCTCAGGTATCCCTTCCTGTCGAGGCTGTCATAGGGAATCATCACGAAGGCGTTGACGCGCCGGACTCCCGTCCCGCTCGTGACGATTATCGGGTACAGGCCCGGCTCGGCTGGCGCGACCCAGCCGGTCGCGTTTCCCAGGTCAACCAACTCCCCGGCCGACGCGACCCAGCCGCTGCTGTTCGCATCGTCGGACGTCGCGAGCCGGAGCGTTTCGCCCGGCAACACGAACCGGCCGATGTTGTCCCAGTTGTAGGCGTAGCCGTTGACGTCGACCTGCAGGCTCGGGTTGAGCCGCCCCCTGACGGCGGCATCACTGAGGGTGGCGCCGGCCGCGACGCCGGCGAGGAGAACCCAGGGAATCAGAATCGCGCGCAGTTTATTGTTCCTTGCAGCCGGTAGGCCTCGACGGGGAAATCCGGGCCGAAGGCGTTGGAGTATAGCCGCAGGAGCAAGCGGTGTCAATCCAGCCCCGTGCTTGCCGTGTCGAGTCAGTTCCGCTAAAGTGTCCGTGTCCCGAGGCGC
>CAYOCZ010000368.1:0-3819 GCA_964402475.1 uncultured bacterium
CTGCCCGGCCGGCTTCGTCACGTGACCCTGCCGGTTGAACAACTGGAGCATGCGGTCAGGGATGGGGTCGGGTTTGACGGCGCGTCGGTGGCCGGATTCCGGACCGTGGATGCCGGCGACATGGTGCTGAAGCCGGACCTTGACTCGGCCTTTGTCGACCCGTTCGCCCGGGAACCGACAGCTACCTGTTTCGCCGGGATCTACGAGAGCGACGGCAAGCGCAGGTACGAGCGCGACCCGCGGGCAATACTGCAGCGGGCGATAGCGGCGCTGAAGAAGGAAACACACGCCGACGAGGTGATGGTCAGACCCGAGTTCGAGTTCTACCTGTTCAACAAGGCCGAATTCTGGACCGACGATTCGTCGGCCGCCTATCGCATCGAAACCGACGAACTGAAGCACGACGACCCGTCCGGATTCTCGCTCTTCAAGGGCCCGGCGTATCACGTCGCGCCGCCCTTTGACCGCAGCTCCGATTTCCGGTCCGAACTGTCACTGCTGATGGCCCAATGCGGGGTGCCGGTGAAGTACCACCATCACGAGGGTGGCAGGCATTCGCAGGTCGAGGTCGAGCCGGTCTTCATGCCGGCGATGCGCTCGGCCGATGGTATCATGCTGAGCAAGTACCTCGTGCGGAACCTCGCGTTCAAGCACGACAAGAGCGCTACCTTCATGCCCAAGCCGATATTCGGTGAAGCCGGTTCGGGTATGCACGTGCACATGTACCTGCGGAAGAACGGGGGCGGGGAAAGCGGGGTCTCGTTGTTCGGCGACGAGAAGGCCGCGGCCAAGCTATCGCCGACGGCGCTTCACTACATCGGTGGCATCACGAACCACGCGTCCAGCCTATGCGCGCTGACCAACCCGAGCACGAACTCGTACCGGCGGCTCGTGCCGGGCTACGAAGCCCCGGTGCTGGTCTTCTTCTCGGTGGCTAACCGGACCGCGGCAATCCGGATTCCCGGTTACATTACCAATGCGGCCGAGATGGCGATCGAGTACCGGATTCCCGACGCGACCGCGAATCCGTATCTGTCCCTGGCCGCGATTCTGATGGCCGGACTGGACGGAATCCGCACCAAGGCCGACCCGGGTCAGCCGCTCAGCGGCCGCCTCGACTCGCGCGACCTGGGCAAGAAGGCCGTGCCATTCTCGCTGGTGCGGGCGCTCGACGAGCTGAAGAAGGATAGCGCGTACCTTGCCCATGACGGCGTCTTTTCGAAGGAGACGATTGACAAGTGGGTCGAGTTGAAGATGGACGAGGTCGAGGCCGTCGCCCACCGACCCCATCCGTGGGAGTTCAGCCTTTACTATGGCTGCTGATTCCGGGTCGGTCGCCAACTTTGGAGACTTGCTGGCGCGGGCCAGGGCCCGGGGTTCCCGACGTTGCGTAGTAGCTTGCGCCGAGGACTGCGCGGCAATAGAGGCTCTTCGCGCCGCGAAGCAGGCCGGCATCGCCGAGGGTGCTCTTTACGGCGACGAACAGCGCATCGCGACCATCTGCCAGAGCCAGAAGTTCTCGCCTGCGGACTTCGAGATCCACAACACCTCGTCGCAGGCCGAGTCGATTCGACAGGCCATCTCGGACGCGGCCAAGAATGGCGACTTCCTGATGAAGGGTCAGATCGACACCGCGACTTTCCTGCGCGGCGTGCTCGAGGAGGAACTGGGCCTGCGTGGTGACCGGATACTGAGCCACGTCGCCCTGCTTGAGCTGCCAACCTACAAGAAGGTGCTGTTTGTCACCGATGGCGGCATCAATGCCGAGCTGGACCTGCGGCGTAAGATAGACATCGTGCGCAACGCCATCGGGCTGGCCCGGTTGCTGGGAATCGCCCGGCCCCGGGTTGCGCTCCTGTCGGCGGTGGAGAAGATAACGCTGGTCATAGCCGACACGCTCGACTGGGCGATTGTGACGAAGATGGGGGACCAGGGCGAGTTCGGTGAGGCGGTGGTCGAAGGGCCGCTTGCCCTCGACATCGCGTTCTCGCCCGAGGCGGCGAAGATAAAGCGGGTCGCGAGCGAAGTATCAGGGAACGTAGATATCCTGGTCGTACCCTCACTCGCGACAGGCAACATCCTGGCCAAAGGGCTGCAGTACCTGGGCGGGGCGAAAGGTGCTGGCATTATCATCGGCGCGAAGAAGCCGATCGTTATGTTGTCACGGGCCGATTCTCCTGAGACGAAGCTCTATTCCTTAGCGCTGGGCAACCTGGCGTCCTGAGCGATTCTGAACAGCGAAAGGCGGTGAACGGTGAACAGTGAACGGAAAGCGATTCTGACCGACAAGGCGCCGAAGCCGATTGGGCCGTACAGCCAGGCGGTGCGATACGGCAACCTGGTCTTCTCGTCCGGGCAGATACCGATTGACCCGGCAACCGGCGAGCTCGTGGCCGGCGACATCGTGAAAGAGACCGAGCAGGTCTTTGCGAACCTTGCCGCAGTCCTGGCCGCGGCGGGTACCGAGCTCGGACGGGCGGTGAAGACCACAGTGTTCCTGACCGATATGAGCCTGTTCGGCAAGGTCAATGAAGTATATGCACGCCATTTCCGTGAGCCGTTCCCAGCCCGTTCAACCGTCCAGGTCGCGGGCCTACCCAAGGGCGTATCCATCGAGATAGAAGTTGTTGCAGAAGTCTAGCCTCCTGCTGGCCCTGGCGTTCGCCGCCGCTGTCGGCATGTCCACGGCGGATATCGCCCGGGTGCGTGACTTCGGCTACCGGCAGCAATACGACTCCGCGTTCGCAATCACCTCCGCGGCGATTGCCCGCGACTCGACCGACCCGGCCGCATACTACTGGCAGGCGGGCGCACTCCAGCTTCTAATCAACGATTCGGGCCGCGGCGCTCTTGCGGACTCGTTCTTCGGGCTCAGCGACCGGGCAGTCGCGCTTTGCCGGCGGCGGCTCGCCAAGGAACCCAATGATGCGCAGGCCCATTTCTACTTCGGAATGACCCAGATGAACCGTTCGAGCTTCCTCGGTTGGCAGCGGCGGTCTCTGAGCGCGTTCAGAGTATCCCGAAGTGTCGCCCCGCACCTGAATGCGGCGCTGAAGCGTGATCCGAGCCTGACCGAGGCGCGGCTCGGGTTGGGCATGATGAACTACTTCATGGCCATGTCCAGCCGCTACACTCTGGGTCTGCGACTGATGGGCTCGCGCAAGAAGGCATATGCCGCAATCAAGCCGCTGGCCGACGGCGACGGGCCGCTCAAGATTGCCGCCCAGATGATGATGGCCTACATGCTTAAGGAGGACGGCGACTACGATGCCGCCCTTGGCTACTGCCGTCGGCTGCTTGCTTCCTACCCCGGCAACCGGAGCACACTGCGTTTGATGCGCGACGCCTTTTTCAAGGCCAGCCGATATGCCGAAGCCGTGCAGGTCGGGGCCGAGCTCGACACGGTGATACCCAGGGCGTTTGCCGACAACAAATACTGCGTGGCCGAGAACTGGATCGTGTGTGGCAAAGCCTATGCCCAGATGGGGCAGAAGGAAGAGGCCCGGAAGCGGTTCGACCGGGTCATCGCCTGGGAGCCGTATCAGGCCGACGTACCCTGGCTCCCACACTACGTGCGCGAAGCGAAACAGTGGCGGAAGAAGCTCGGCAGCTAGTTGTACTCGGGGTCGGCAACCGGCTGCGCGGCGACGACGCGGCCGGCTGCCTTGTCTGCGACGAGCTTCAGGGGACTGTCCCCGTTTCCTCGGAAAGCGGCAACCCGGGGATCCCTGGTGACTTGTGCCTCGACGATTCGGTCTTCGTCCTCGACTGCGGCAACACGCCGGAGAACTACATCCAGCCGGTCGTGGACCGGAACCC
>CAYOCZ010000369.1:0-3805 GCA_964402475.1 uncultured bacterium
CTTGTGGCCCGGCCAGATACCGAATGACTTTTGAGGGTGCTGCGCACCAAACCCTTTCATCCAGTCCAACGTCTTGTTGGTCACGTTGGAATTCGTCGCCACTATGACGACGCGGGCCTGGACGCTGCCGAGGGCATCCATGAACACCCTCTGTACCTCAAGCGGAGACAAGGTCTTCCGTCTGTGCTTGACTTCTACCCACCACCGCTTCAGCTCTCTCGTGCCGTCCGGCTTTAGGCCATATGAATCGCACTCCAAGTCTCGGCCTCCGTCGGTAGCGGAACAGCCGTCTCCACCTTTCCGCCACTCGACGTTCTGCATCCCCATTTCCTCAAGAAGGTGATAAACCAGCTTCTCGAGCTCCAACGCAGACAACCGAGCGATGTCGATCTGGTCCCTGAGGATCTCGCGTGTCCCTCGGATTCGACTCATTCGGGGCAATCTGGGGACATGGAGCTTGTCTCAAAACTGGGGCACGGCAGATAGGCACCACAACGAGTTGCGCTGGTCAGGCGTCGCAATTCCGATGGGTAGTGGCTCTTAAGCGCGAAGTCCGAGTTGTAGGGCAGGCTCATCGGTTACGTTTCCCGCCCAACATGCCCACTAGTGAATTGATGGCCAGCAAAGGCGTGGTGATCTTCAGTGCGGGTCCGTCGGCTTCCCATCTGGTGTCAAGTTGCACCTCCGGCTTTCTTTTCGAGTGCTTCTTGACGAGACGGAGCAGACCGTCGGACGCGCTTGGGGAGTACACGAAGCGCTGTGCAGCCATCACAGTCCTCCGATTGATCTCCCTGACCACCGTGGGACGGGCTGTTACGTAGGTGTCTGCGAACGCTTGCCAGCTTGCCAGTAACGCAAGTCCACAGGAAATGGGGAAAGTAACTTCAATGGATGGTAGGCCGAGCCCCGGGTTCTCGATGCTGCGGGCGTCTCGGTCAGGTGCCTCTCGGCAAACGGGGTTGTCAGAAGTCACATACTCCGTCCCCGGCGGGGCCGCAATGAGCACCCACTCCATTTGCCCCAGTCCCTGTGTCCAACTGATTCCGTGGTAGACGACGTCCGACAGGGTCGACGGAAGCGTCAGTGATGTCTGGAGGCGACCCTGGAGAATGGCTTCCCTCATATCCTTTGGGCTGACGGGGACGCCTGCAGGCTTTCCGGCTTGGGTCTCAGCCATCAACGCACGGCATCTGTCTTCGTCATGTGTAAGGCCCACGAGCATCATGTCGGCCCACCGGCCCCAGATTCTCTGCAAATTCTCCCTGAAAGCGGGAACGCGCGTATACATCAGCGCCACGAATTGCGCCAGGTCGATCTTGCTTTGGTCGGAGACGATCCTGCGCTCAGTCAAGGTTCGAATCGCCGACGCTGCCTTGTCCTCAAGCTCACTGAGGGCGGTCTCGAATGACTGTTTGTCCAGAGTCCCACCTTCCGCGGGGAATGAGTAGTATAGCTTCCTCACCGCGGCATTCCTGACTGAAGCGCGAGTCACCTTGCAGGTGTCTTTATCGTAGCACCAGAGCATGTCGACTCGGGCGGCAGTGAAACCTCGAAGGTAGAACTGTGGCAGTATGTGGTGACGTGCAGGCGGCCGGCTGCCCCGTGATTTCGGCGAAGCCCTATGCGATTCGCCCTGGTTTCCGGAATCTTCCATCATCGGCAGGTTGTAGCGTAAACGGGCAGCGTTGTCAATCCAAGGCGCGGGCCGAGAAGCGGAGCCGTCATACCGTTCCGGCGGCTCGGAGGCATGTTACGCTCTCGGTTCTCGCAGGTTCTCAAGGCTACCAGCGTCTCCGTCTGCGATACCACCCAGCTTTGGGCCTCGGTCGCCTGGACAGGCTGCCTTCGCTGCGTCTACGCCCGACAGGACGCCGTTTCGACTCCATCAGCGCGGAGTCATCGTGCCACCGACCGATATTCTTCTTCGGGCTGAGCTTGGCGGCCAGCCAGGGGCCGTTTTCCTCTGGCAGCTTCTGGTCCCACTCAGCCAGTCGGTTGCACTTCGGGCAGTGGACATCTACGGTGTTTTCGTCATAGTCGACCGTAATCCTGGGACTGGTGTGCCCGCACGCCTTGCACACCATGGCGTAGAACTGAATGATACGTTCCAGTTGTTCCTGAGTGGCCAGTTCCAGTCTCCGCACGCTGGCCTTCACGGGATAACCACTCCTCAGGTGAGCTCTCACCATCGTGAAGTACCTGGTGGTTATCTGACCCCACACCCGCTCGTGCCCTGGCGCGGGGCACAGCCCGTGGTGGAATTCGCACAGCGTCACGAGGTTGTCAGGCCGATGACTTCCGCCCTCCGAGACTGGACGCATGTGGTGGATATGCAGCGCGGTTCTGCTTGGGCAGCCCGTGACCTGACAGCGTTGGCCGTCAGAAGCAAGGACTACAGACCTGACATAGGTCCAGAAAGGCGGGTACCCTGGCCAGTAGTCGAAGACCTGCAGCAGCCGTCGGTCGCGGTCGGTCAGCACAGCCTGCGGGTCGTGGAACTGCCGCAGTTCCGGCGCAGGAGGGTCAGGGTTCGCCGCGTCCCACTGAGACAAGTCGCCCGCGAGCATTGCCACGGGGTCAGGGTTCGCCTCGTCCCATCGAGACAAGTCGCCCGCGAGTCTCACTAGGTGCCTACTGGAGTTCCCACTGATGATCGCCAGAACGCCCACGAGGGAAGCCAGCAGCATCGCAGCGAGTATCCAGAAGACCGGCGTTGCCCCTGAAGTCAACAGACCAAGCCCACCGCAAACTGCGATGACTCCGGCTATCAACCAGCCCGCTATTCGTTTGCCCTTTCCCAAACGGCTCACCGCCGCCGTGCTGGGATGCGCGTTCTCGTATTCTTTTCGCGCAATCCGTCTTGCTTCCCCCGCAACATGATGCGCACTCTCGTATTCTCTGCGCGCAATCCGTCTGGCTTCCTTCGCGACCGTGTAGTCGACGTGCCGCTGCTGGTACGTCTCGGGGAAATACACGTACTGCAGTCCCTCAAAGCACGGTTTACAGACCAGGCCGCCGCTGTTCAGGCGCACTGCGCGTTCGCCCTCGGGTCTGTTACCGCAAAGCACGCAGCCTGCTGACAATTCACTCCCACCTACCCATGCCTCGTCCACGACCTTGTTGCTCTCGACAAGGTCAGAGAACTTCACCTTGGAGATGTACTTGTGATACGAGAAGGCGCTTCCGAGGGCGGCTAACGGCACAATATCATCTCACTCGGACGGGCTCGGCGACGCTTTACGCATTTCGGGCGGGGTTGCGGACAGGCGAGGCAATACGCTTGCGGCGTGGCGCGGGCCGAGGAAAGGACTGAGGACGGAGGAAAGAAGAAAGAGGAGGGAAGACGGAGGTGAGAAAAGGAGAGAAGACTGAGGAATGAGGAGGAAGGAATCCGGGAAGAGGACGGAAGACGGAGGATGGAGGATTCACGTCAGAACCTGAGGACGGAGTTCCGAGCAGCGACGGAATCGTCGGGTTTGGCCGGATTCGGCCTTGCATCAGCGGTGGAGGGAGGATGGAAGATGGAGGAGTGAAGATGGAGGAGTGAGGAGTGAAGATAGAGGAATGAAGACCCTGGAAGCAGGACACAAGAACGAAGAAAGAGGAACCAGAAGGGCGTCGGGCACGTTTCCCATTGGGTTCAGCTTATCGGGCACTCGGGCAATGTCAACCGACTGACCGGGCGCTGGTGATTGGGTGGGAGAGGCGGCTGGAGGTCGTACTGCCGCAGGAGCAGCTGCTGTTGCTTGACCTGAAACGAGAGCTGGAGCAAGAGCTGTTGCAGGGGCAGGAGCAGGAGCTGTTC
>CAYOCZ010000370.1:0-3799 GCA_964402475.1 uncultured bacterium
CAACGAGGCCCCCGACCTGGATGATCCCGCCCTGATGGTCAATTTCTTTGCCGCCGGCTTCGGTGCGGCCTTGGGCTTGGCCTTGGGGGCGTGCGCGAAATCGTGCAACTCCTTGGCCTTGGCCGCGATATGCTCGGCCGAAACTTCGAACTCCCACATCAACTCCCAGGGCTGGCCGGACTCACCGAACCGGTCTTTGACGCCGATCGAGCCGAACGCGACCGGGTGGCCGTACAGCTCGGGCGCGACGTGCAGCGCGTGCGACACCCAGTTCGCAAGCCCGCCGATCTGGTGCTCCTCGGCGGTCACGATGATTCCGGTTTCGAGCGCTGCCTGCACCAGTGCCGGCGGGTTGAGTGGCTTCAGCGTGTGCATGTTGATGACGCGGGTCTCTAGGCCGAAATCTTCCTTGAGAATCCAGGCGGCGCGCAGCGCCTCTGGCACCATCGGACCGCAGGCTACTATCGTCAGGTTCTCGTTCTCGTTCTTGTAGTCGGTGGCGAGCTTGACCTCGAACGCGTCGATGAGGTTCGGTTTCTCGCCGCGGTAGCGGTAGACGTTGGGCACGCCCCAGACATACGGCGTGTCGGTCCGGGTTATGACCGGCGTGGCCTCGCGGGCGAAGCGGAGGTACTTCGGTCCCTTGAGGTGGAGCAGCATGTGCTCGGTCGCGCGTCTTGTTTCGAGCGCATCGCAAGGGACCGCCACCTGCATGTTGGGCAGCCCGCAAATCTGGAACAGGTCCTCGAGCGCCTGGTGGGTCGCGCCGTCCGGCCCGACCGAGACGCCGCCGTGGGCGCCGGCAATCAGGACGTCGAAGTTGCCGTAGCAGACCGTGGTGCGGATCTGGTCGAGGTTGCGTCCGGCCGCGAACACGCCGTAGGTTCCGAAAACGGGCAGCTTGCCTTCCTTGGCCAGGCCGCCGGCGAGCGCGGTTCCGGATTGCTCGGCGATGCCGACCGACAGCCAGCGGTCGCAACGCTCAGCGTCGCACTCGAAGAACTTGGAGATGGCAATCGAACCGGAGATATCGGCGCCGATGGCAACGGTACGCTTATCCGCTCCGGCCTCTGCCAGGGCGTCGCCGAACCCGACGCGGGTCGCCTTCATCTCGACCTTCATGGCCGGCTGCCGGTTCCAGAAGTAGTCCTTCTTGAACTTGGGCACCTTGGCCATCAGCTTGGCCGTGACATCGGTCTGGTAGTCGGCGGCCTTCTTGAGCAGCTTCTCGTAGTCGATGCGGAAATCGAGGTTGAGCTGCTTCAGGCCCTCCACCAGTTGCTGCCTGTTCGGGGCCTTGCCGTGCCAGCCGGCCTGGTTCTCCATGAAGTCGACGCCCTTGCCCTTGGTCGTGTTGGCGACGATGACCGTGGGCTGGCCCGCGGTCTGGGCGGCCTTCTCAAACGCCTTCAGAATCTGCTGCATGTTGTGGCCGTCGATCTCGATGACGTTCCAGCCGAAAGCACGGTACTTATCGGCAATCGGGTCGATGTTCATCACTTCCTTGACCGGGCCGTCGATTTGGAGCCGGTTCTTGTCAAGGATGCAACAGAGGTTGTCGAGGCCCCACGCGCCGGCCTCCATTGCCGCTTCCCAGATCTGGCCCTCCTGGTGCTCGCCGTCACCGGTCAGGCAATAGACGCGGTGGCTCTTCTTGTCCATCTTGGCGGCCTTCGCCATGCCGGCGGCAATCGACAGTCCCTGGCCGAGGGAGCCGGACGAGACTTCGACGCCCGGGAGCTTCAGCCAGTGCGGGTGGCCCTGAAACGGAGAATAGAGTTTGCGCAGGAGGACGACGTCCTCAATCGGGAAGTAGCCGGACATGCCGAGGCCGAGGTAGAGCGAAGGCGCCTTGTGCCCGGACGACCAGATGATGCGGTCCCGGTCCGGCCAGTCGGGATTCTTGGGGTCATGCCGCGCCACCGCCAGGTAGAGCGCGGCGGTGATGTCCATAACCGAGAGCGTGCCGCCGGAGTGGCCGGAGCCGGCGGCGCAGAGCGCAACCAGGTCGTACCCGCGCATCATGTTGGCGGCCTGGACCAGCTCGCCCATGCCCGCGGTCTTGCCGTGGGTGCCGGACTTTGAATCAACGATCGGCATATGTAACTCCCGTTCCGCGACTCGTCATTCGCAATTCGTAATTCGTCATTTCCTTAGAGCTTGGGTATCTTCTGGTAGTCATCGTAGAACTTCTTGATGCCGGCGTCGGTCAGAGGGTGCTTGGTCATCTTCACGAGGATGTTGTAGGGGATGGTAGCGACGTGGCAGCCGGCGCGGATTGACTCGATGACGTGCAGGGGGTGACGGATGCTCGCGGAAATCACCTCGGTGTCGAATCCGTAGTCGTCAATCATCCCGACGATGTCGTGAATCAGGTCCATTCCATCGTGCGAGATGTCATCGAGCCGGCCGACGAACGGCGATACAAACGTCGCCCCGGCGCGCGAGGCGAGCAAGGCCTGGTTCATCGAGAAGACGAGCGTGACGTTGGTCTTGATTTCGCGTTCAGACAAGCCGCGCACAGCCTTCAGACCTTCAACCGTCATCGGAATCTTGATTGTCACCTTGGACTGGTCTAGCTTTGCCCAGTCCTCGCCTTCTTTGATCATGCCGGCGGCGTCGGTCGATATGGCTTCGACCGAAACCGGGCCGTTGACTGCGGCGAGGATGTCCTGGACGCACTCCTTGAACGGCCGGCCGGTCTTGCAGACGAGGGATGGGTTGGTGGTGACACCGTCGAGGATGCCCCAGCTTGCCACCTCACGGATTTCCTTGATGTCAGCAGAATCGATGAAGACCTTCAAATTTGCCTCCCCTGAAACCCGCAACCGCCGCGATGCTCACGCACCGGCTGAAAACCGGTTAGAACTTGTGCGGCCCGGGCTGGAACGTTAGCTGAGAATGACTGATGAATTGGCAATAGCGGCCTCTGCGGATTGCCAGTATAACGAACCCCGGACGGTCTAGCAAGAGGAAGATTCAGCCGCGGCAAGCGGGGTCTGGGAGTTTGCCTGGCTTGACTTTGCCCGCCCGAACGGGAATAATACGGGCAGTCCCTTGAGATTCGAAGCTGACCAATGAGGAGGTCTGAATGGCTGAAGTAAGTGGTACCCCGGCTGCGGGCGTGTCGGGTAAGAGCAAGACAACGACGCTGCTGCTGTGTATCTTCCTGGGCGGTCTGGGTGTGCACCGGTTCTACGTGGGCAAGACCGGAACCGGCGTTGTCTGGCTCCTGACCGGCGGCATTCTCGGAATCGGCTGGTTGATTGACATCATCATGATCGCCGTCGGCAAGTTCAAGGACAAGCAGGGAAACATCCTGGCCTAGTCCGTCCCGTCCAGTTTCAGTCGGCCGCTGCCATGCGCAGCGGCCGCAGCTTTGCGGCGCAGCGTCGCACGGCAGCGGTCTCCGTTGCGGGCCGCAGCCGCAGCCGATAGCGTCCGTTACCACCTGAACCGAGCCGCGGCGTACGTCGCAGCTTTCCTCGTACTTCTCCAAGAAGCTCCGCACGTTGGTTCCGAGGTTACTCGTTGAGTGTTCCGGGAAGGAACCTGGACGGGATAGCGGACTGTGACTCGGCAAGGATCTCGGGACGGAACCTACTTCGTTACTCGGCAAGAAACCGGACAAGGAACTCTAGTCGTTGCTCGCGAGGTAGTGGACCAAGTAGCGGTGGAAATGGCCGAACAAGGAGCCCGCGTCGTTCCTCGGGATATTCCTCGGGTCGTGACTTCGGAGGCTACGGGGATAGCTATGGGGGTCCGGACTCAGGACATAGGTAACAGGTTATTATCAGGA
>CAYOCZ010000371.1:0-3787 GCA_964402475.1 uncultured bacterium
TTGTCCGAGACCCGGCCGGAGAAGACCTTGAGAATCGAGGCGGTGCTCTCGGCAAAGCCCTCGATGACCCCGAGAACCGCGGGCGGAGCTCCAAGCGCGGACAGATACAGCGGAATGAGCGGGTAGACCATCTCGCTCGCCATGTCGGTCAGGAAGCTCGTGATGCCGGTGATGATGACGTTGAACATCGAGGCCCAAGTCTAGAACCGGCCGAGTCGAAGTCAATCCAGCGGGGCGCTACCGGCGCTCGGCGGGTTTGACCGGACACCCGCCGGCGCTATCATAAGGACAGAATCAGAATGAAGAAGTGTGGAAAGAACCGGCCACAATGGTCGCTGTCTGCTTTGTGTCTTTGTGTCTTTGTGGTTAGTCCTGTCCTGTTCCTCTCCGCCTGCGGGTCGAAGCTGCCGAAGCTGCGCGAGCAGCTGGACGACCCGGACCCGGACGTGAAGATTGCCGCAATCCAGGCTTTGGCCGAGGCGAAGGACACTGTGTCGGTGCCAAGGATAGTGGAGTTGCTGCAGGACACGGTGCCGGAGGTGCGTAAGGAAGCGGCCACCGGGTTGGGCAAGATCGGTGACGAGCGCGCCTGCCAGCCGCTGGCGGACTTCTACGACAAGGAACAGGTGGAGGATGTTCAGAACGCGGGCATCCGCGCGCTCATCCATCTCAGCACTTATGCTGTCCAGCCGCTCATCGGCTTGCTGCGGTCGCTCCGGCCGGTGGTGCGGGCCGGCGCGGCAAGGGCGTTGGGCAAGCTGCAGGCAAGGGATGCGGTTGATCCGCTCATTCGGCTGCTGCACGACCGGGACAAGGACGTGCGACGGGCCTCCATCTTCGCGCTTCGGAAGATAGGCGACGAACGGGGGATCGACGCCATCGCCTCACTGGTGCAGGATGCCGACCAGGACGTGGAACGCGCTGCAGAACGCGCCTTGAGCGGCGAAGGGTACCGGGAGCAGTTGAACAAGGCGAAACGCAAGATCCGGCAGCTGCCGTACCCATGAGCAGACGGCCCGGATTCTGTTCGGCTGGGAGTGAGTCGTAGGGAACCGCCGGAAGAGGCCAGACCGGCTGCTGGCCGGACGGCCGGGCGTCTGATGAGTCGGGTCGTCGGCGTTGTTGCCGGCACCTTACTCTTCCTGCTCGCGGTGCCTTTCCTGTTGCTGGCCGGCTGGGGGCTCCTCTTCAACGCGCCAACGCTGGCCGTGGTCGCATTCACCGCCGCCTGGATTCTGTTCCCGTTGTTCAACCGTATCAAGGCAATCCGAGTTCTGAAGTTCGCGACATCGTTCGTCCTTGTCCCCGCCACGCTCGCGCTCGTACCGCTGATGATGCAGGAGGTCGACCGGAAGGTCGAGCAACTGGGCAGGAAACCCAGAAACGATATGAGCGCGTTCACGCTCCAGGACCGGCTAGGCATCTACGGTCTCAACATCGTGATGGGCGTGGTCGGATACCCGCTCTACCCGGAGGCGTCGAAAGAGACACTGCTGATGACGCTCGACCCGGGACCGTTTGCCCGGCGGGTGTTCTACTCGGATTTCGGTCTGGGCTCGCGCAAGGTGAGATGGCGGCTCAGAGACTTCGCTGCCAGCCTTCAGCCGGACGACACCGCGTCCTCTCGCAGCTACGGCCCGGTCAGGGTCGAGTGGAACAAGTCGAACTACCGGTTGACCGAGCCCGAGGCACGCTACGCGCTGGCCCTCAATCAGACCAGGCTCACGGCACGAGCCGAACGCCGAGGCGAACGCTGGCTGATTGACGTCCGGCATGAAATGGAAGTGAAATACCCGGAGAGCGTCTATGTAACGCTGGTCACTCGCCCGCAGTTGCGCGTGGAGGAAGGGCTGTTCTGGATGCTGCAGAACCACGGCTGGCTCTATCCTTATACTGCCGAGTACCGGTTCATGGTCTATAGCGACGACCCCAGGCTGAGGTAGCCGAGGCGCAGTCTCGCCCGCTGAGTCTAGGGGAGAAGCAGCTCGTGGAGGCGATACTCGCGTGAGCCGGGCAAGCCGGGACATTCGCGGTCGAGGGCTTGAGAAAGGCGGAAGAGAGCTATCATCCGCACCACATGGTGCGGAAGTTAACCGTCCGGCCCTGATTCGCCGTCGGCCTACGGCTGACGGCTAGTGGCCTACGGCTCGCGGTTCACTATTATGAAACGCGTGACATGGGCAGCAGGATGGATGTCGGAAGCGCAGACTCCTACGCTATGAACTATGAACCAGGGACTGGGGACTATGAACTCGCGCCGTTGGCGCGTTGGCAGGGGAGACGCAGTCATCAATCTACAATCGACAATCGGGAATCTGGGATGCCCCGAGGGACGTGTCAAATGGACGGGAGGGCTTAGGGCGCATCCCGAAACTTGCAGCGAAACGGCTTTGCCGGTATCAGAGCCAGCGTTTGCGTCTGAAGTAGAGAAGCATGACGACGGCCACCGCGGCCATGACCCCAAGCGCGCCGAAGTAGCCCCAGGCCCAATGAAGCTCGGGCATGAAGTCGAAGTTCATGCCATAGATGCCGGCAACGAAGGTCAGTGGAATGAAGATGGTGGCAATCACGGTCAGGACCTTCATCACTTCATTCATTCGGTTGTTGATGCTCGAGAGGTAAATGTCGAGCATGCTGGACACGGTGTCGCGGAGGCTCTCGATTGTATCAATGATCTGGATGGTGTGGTCGTAGACGTCGCGCAGAAAGAGACCGGTTTGCTTCTTGACGAGCCTGGACTCGGTGCGCACCAGGTTGCTGAGCAGCTCGCGCAGGGGCCAGACCGACCTGCGCAGGAAGATGAGCTCACGCTTGAGTCGGTGTATCGTCCGAAGCGACTCGGGACGCGGGGACGCGACGAGTTCGTCCGCAAGGTCCTCAGTCTTGTCTCCGTAGGGCTCGAAGATCGTGAAGTAGCCATCCACCACCGCATCGAGAAGCGCATACGCCAGATAGTCGGCTCCCCTCTTCCTTATCCGACCCTTTGACTTACGGATGCGTTCCCGGACCGGCTCGAACAGGTCGCCCGGCCTTTCCTGGAATGAGATGACGAAGTTGGGACCAAGGATGATACTCACCTGTTCAGCATCCACCTCACCGTCTCGGGTCCGTTGCAGCATCTTGAGAACGATGAAGATGTAGTCTTCGAAATCCTCCATCTTGGGACGCTGGCTCGTATTGACGATGTCCTCAATGACAAGTGGGTGGATGCCGAAGTACTCATCGAGTCTCTGCACTACCTCGACCTCGTGAACGCCGTCTACGTTTATCCAGGAAACGGTCGGGCTGTCCTTGAGTGGCCGGCATTCCTCCACTGTCGCGATTTCCTTCTCTTCGAGCAGTTCTTTGTCGTAGTCGATGATGGTAATGCGGGGCTTCTCGACCTTCTGAGTGCCAACGAAAACCGGAGTGCCGGGCGGCAAGCCGATGGTTTTGGCCCTGTTCCTGAACAGTTTCATCTGTTAGTTAGGATAGGGAGAGGAGAACGATTGTCAATCCGCAGTCAGTGGGCAGCGCCGTCGCAAGGGAAAGGGCAGCCGACGCAAACAGGGTCTGTGGAGGAAACCCGGGCCACTTCCCATACTCAGGTAATCAGAAGCGTTTCAATATGAAGCACCAGGGCCCTCCTTGTCGGCAAGGATCGGAACAGCTCCGGGGACCCGCTACTCAATTCCGTATCCGTCAAGATCGGATTCGGCTCGGGCATGGCTCGATTCTATGACTCGCGGGCGGGGATGTCAAATCGGCGGGAGACTGAGGAGTTGGCGACGAAGTCAACCACCTACCC
>CAYOCZ010000372.1:0-1199 GCA_964402475.1 uncultured bacterium
ACATCAATTCTACTGGAGGAGCGCTTTCTTTCATCACACCTTGGTGGTGAACTCCTATCTCGGTTCTCGGCGGCTTGGTTTGACTTGTCGGCCCCGCCCAATATCCTCTGGTATGCAAAGACTTCTCCTGCTGCTTGCCGTCTCCGTCGGTTTGGCCGGCGCGGCGAGCGACTCGCTCTGGCAGAACCTGCGCGCCCGCTACCTGGGCTTGAAGACGCTCTCCGGCACCTTCACCGAGAATCTCTGCTCCGAACAGCAGGGAACCTGCACTGAGTTCGACGGCACGTTCGCGATCTCCATGCCGGCTCGGTATCGCCTAGAAGTCACCGAGGGCATGAAACAGCTCTTCGTTTCCGACAGCACGAACCTGTGGATCTACCTCGCCGACGAGAAGCGGGCGATGAAACAACCGGCCGGGGGCTTCGCTCCGGTCCTCGCCTTCCTCGGCCCGGTGCTCGACTCTACCGCGACCGCCGAAGTCTCAAAGGACTCAACCGGCATATACGTCGCGAAGGTTTCGATGGGCGACGAGATGTCGGCGCTGAATGACCTTACGCTCGAACTGAACGAGGACGGAACCCGCATCAACGGGTTCTCCTTCAGCGACGGCATGGGGAACAAAACCCACTTCAGCTTCTACGACCAGAAGTGGAACCCGGAACTCTCCCCCGCGCTCTTCAAGTTCACGCCGCCCAAAGGCGTGACGGTCGAGGAGTAGACTGAAACCCCAAGTCCCGAATCCCAATGACCAATCCTCTTCGGTCACTCGCCATCGGGGCTTGATTGGGAATTGGCGCTTGGTCATTGGGCATTAGTCCTATGCTGAAGGACTCCGGCCGCTGCTTCGCCTGCGGCAAAGACAACCCGCAGGGCCTGAAGCTCGAAGTCCGGAAGACGCCTGACGGAGTCGAGTTGGACTACGTGCTGCCCGAACACTTCGCCGGCTGGCAGGGCATCGCGCACGGCGGAATCGTTGCGACAATCCTCGACGAGCTGCTTGCCTGGGCCTGCACCAACTCCGGCCGCAACTGCGTGACCGCGGAGATGACCGTTCGCTATCGCAAGCCGGTCAAGACCGACAGCCCGCTCAAGGGTCTCGGCCGAGTTACCGGCCAAAAGGGCAAGCTCCTGTTCACCGAGGCCAGACTGCTTGACGAAACCGGCGCCCTCGTCGCCGAGGCAACCGGGAAGATGATGCG
>CAYOCZ010000372.1:1299-3762 GCA_964402475.1 uncultured bacterium
GGTTGTCCCAAGAACCAGGTTGACTCCGAGCACGTACTCGGCTCGCTGACCGAGACCGGGTACAGCCTCACAACTGAGCCGCGTTCCGCCGACCTCATCGTCATCACCACCTGCGCATTTCTCCAATCCGCAGTCCGCGAATCCGAAGCCGCAATCGAGGAAGCGCTCAAGCACAAGCAAGGAAGCACAGGCAAGAAGGTTGTTGTCGCCGGCTGCCTGGTCGAGCGCTATGGCAAAAGCCTGAAGCGCAAGTTCCCTGCCGTCGACCTCTGGGTCCCGCTCGCGGAGATGCCGCGCATCCCGCAACTCCTCCCTCCTCCCTCCTCCCTCACTCACTCCATACGTCCCCGCGTCTCCGCGTCTCGGCGCACTTCCGCCCGCGTCCTCTCCACTCCGCCGCACTTCGCCTATCTCAAGATTGCAGATGGCTGCGACAACCGCTGCTCCTACTGCACGATTCCGGACATCCGCGGCCCGTTCCACTCCCGCCCGATGCAGGATATCCACCGCGAGGCCGAGGCGCTTTCCCACTCCGGGGTCAAGGAGCTGATCCTCATCGCCCAAGACACGACCTTGTACGACACTGACCTCTACGGCAGACCAAGACTCGCGCGCCTGCTAGAGAAGCTCGCCGGCATCCACGGTGTCCGCTGGCTCCGCCTGATGTATACCCATCCCGCGCACCTGACTGAAGACGTCATCGACCAGTTCGCCTCCAACCCCAAGCTCTGCCGCTACATCGACCTGCCCATCCAGCACGTTGCCGACCACCTGCTCGACAAGATGAATCGACACTACACGCGGGAAGACGTTGAGCTTCTGCTCCACGACCTCCATGCGATTCCTGACCTGCACGTCCGCACGACCATCATCGTTGGCTTGCCCGGCGAGACCAAGCGCGACTTCGACGAGCTGCTTGCCTTTGTCCGCACCGCCAAGTTCGACCGCCTCTCCTGCTACGCCTACTCACCGGAGCCCGGAACCAGGGCCGTACGGCTGCCCGGCCAGGTCTCCCCTGCCGTGAAGAAAGAACGCGTGCGCCGCCTGATGCTCGCGCAGGCCGCAATCTCCCGCGCAAATCTCAAGAAGCTCATCGGCCGCGAACTCCAAATCCTGGTGGATGCGCCCGGCATCGGCCGCACCCAATGGGACGCGCCCGAGATTGACGGCGTAGTCAAGCTCTCCGGCCGCATCGCTCATCCCGGCCGCTTCGTCCGCGCCCTCGTCACGTCTTCCTCAACCCACGACCTCACGGCCCGCGTCCTGTAGCACCGCCTACCGCCGACCGCTAGCCGCCCTTCGCCATCCGCCTTCCGCTACTGGTGACTGGTAACTGGAAACTAGAAACTCGCAGCTCAAAGCTGCGATGAAGGCTCGTCAGAAAGCTCACTTCAGAGTTCGCTGGAAAGCTCCCTGGAATGCTCATTCGAAGGCTTACTTCATCGCTTCTTCCATCGCTCATCTCAATGCTTGTCACATCGCTTCGCGCATCGCTCGTCTCAAGGCTCAGCGCATTGCTTCTCACATCGCTTACCTCAAAGCTCAGTCGAAAGCTCGCGTCAAAGCTCTTCTGAAAGCTCAACTCAAAGCTCATTTCAAAGCTCGTTTCAAGGCTTCTTCGAACGCTAGCTCGAATGCTGCCTAGGGGGCGACCCCTACCCTTGGTTTTCCGGCAGTCGATTGTCGCCCAACTCGCCGACAATACGAGCGTTATGCTCTGTAGTCTGCTCTCGCCAAATCGCCACTTCGTGTATTGGTTTTCGGACTGCAGACTGCCACCTGGAAACTGGTCACTCGCGGCGACGCCGCGCGCAGCCCTGGGTTGTCTAACTCGCTCATCACTCGTCGCTTATCCATCTGTCACTTCTTCTTCGAAGCCGTCTACCGGATAGCTGGGCCAGTGCTTGCCCCTTGTGCGACCCCTGTTCCGGCACCTGCAACAGCCGCCGCCACGGAACTGGGTACAGCGGCCGCTCATGCCCTCGCTCCGGCCCCATGACCAGCCCTCGCACCAGCCCCCGTTCAGCGAGCCGCAACAACGCCTGCTCCCGGTGCTGCACCTGCGCCCTGAGCAGCGCCCGGCCCTCGCATCGCAGCAGCCGCTGCTCCAGCCCTTGAACCAGGACCCGGAACAGCATCTACTCCTGCTGCTGCAACGGCGCGTGCTCCAGCCCCTGCAATAGGTCAACCAACAGCCGCCGCTCCAGCCCTCACTCCAGCTCCTGCAACAGCACGACCTCCAGCCGCTCGTCCAGCCCAATCACCGGCGACCGGCCCGAATCCCGATATGGAAAGCCACGAAAACACGAAGCCGGATGAAACGAAGCCGATCTTCTTCGCACCCATCCGTTTCGTGTCGTTCGTGGCGTCTATGTCGGTTTCCGCGCCTGGTCAGTCGGTTGACATTACCCCAGCGCCCGATAAGCTGAACCCTGATGGGGAACGCGCCTGACGCCGTCAAAC
>CAYOCZ010000373.1:0-3741 GCA_964402475.1 uncultured bacterium
ATCCACATCTTTTGTGCCGCGTCAAGCTCGTTCAACTCAGGGCCCGCCATTGCGTCGCCGAGCGTATCGCCGACGAAGTCGTGGAACCCGGTCTTGTCCCCGATGTACTCACCTACTTTGTAGCCCGCCCACGCGGTTGCCGCTGCGGCTGCCATCGCGCCCAGAGCCCCCGTCACCGTCGATAGCTGGAGCCGTAGCCCCGTAAGGCTCTTCGCATAGATCACCGTCGCCGCGTTCGCCTGCTGTATCCCAGCCTCTGACGATTGCAGTGCGGCTAAGTGTTTCAGGTGTGCTGCGGCGGCTCTTTCTGTCGTCCTTGTGTTGACAGCCGTGGTTGCCGTGAGCCTGACGAGCGCGGCCTGGACGGCGACAACTACCACGTGAACCGCCAGTATAACCTTGACGCCCGCATAGGTGAACCCGGCCGCCGTGAGCAGTTCCTTGTTCGCGGCTATGAGAGATGCCAGCGCCTTGAGGCTGTTCCATATCCCTTCAAGCGCCTTGCGCGTCGTCTCGCCATACTCTTCGAGCTTGCCGCTTTCCCTAAGTTCGGTCATCGTCTTCAGAACGTCGCGGATTGCGTCAGATATGGCAGGCAGCGCCACCTCGCCGATGTCGCGCTTGATCCCGCCCCAGTTGTCTCGCATCGTAGAGATTAGGCCGGCAGTTGTCTGACTGACTTTTTCGGTCATCCCCGTGTAGCCGCTCATGGCCCGGGTTACCGCCGCCCATACGTCCGGGCCTGCGGCGCCGCTTTTCTGTAGCGACTCGATCTCGTTCCTAACCTTGCCCGATACGATGCCCAGCTCTTGCAGTCGCATCATGGCCTCGCCGACGGGACGGTTTGATGCGATGCCGTCATAGAGCCGCCCGAACCAGCTCGCCAGGTCCTCGATGGGCTGGTTGCTGACTGCAGCCGCGTCACCCACCATGCGCAGGGCGTCGATACCGCTGAATGCCCCGCCGGTAAGCGTCTCCAGGACGCGGGATGCCCGGACGATGCCGGGCAGCTCGAACGGCGTCGATGATGCGAATGACTCCAGCTCTTTGAGCCTGGCGTGCGCCTCGTCCATACTGCCGAGTAGGACGGCGAACTGGGTTTCAAAGGTCTCCATCTCGATAGCTGGCGCGAAGGCCCCCGCGAGAGCTCGCCCGGAGAAGGCCCCGGCAAAGGACGCCGCGATGCCTGCCGCCGTCCCGGCCGCAATGCGCCCGACGGTCCCCATCTCGCGACGGAACCCGGATGCGTCGGCCCCGATCCTTGCTCTGAGTTCTGCGTTAACGGACATGAAGGTTTCCTAATGCTCCAGCGAAGTCGAGCTTGCGGCCGACCTTATTGTCTCCGTCGACCCAACGCCTTGCGGCGAGCAGGTGACCGGCTAGGATGAACGGCGTCTCGTAAAGCGCCTGATCCAGCGTAATGCCAGCCGAGGCAGATAGTAGAGCAGCCTGGATGCAAAGCCACTCCAGCCCGAACTCGTTGCTTCCGCCTTTTTTTTTTCGTCCCCGGAGGGCTTCGGAATCATGTCGTAGCCCCGGGTCCCTAGTGCTATCATGGTCGAGACGGCTCGGCATAGGTCTTCTGTGTTCACGGGTGGAAGCTCTGCGGACCATTCCAGCACAGCCTTATCAAACGATTCATATCCAGCCGCCGCGGTGATGCCGAGCATATCAAGGTAGGCTTCCCATAGCTTTGGATCCTTGGCCGCCGCCTTCTCCGCCCGGGCCATGCCAGCCAGCGCCCGGGTCGCCCGGTTGACTGGCCCTACGCTCTCGCGTGGGTACAGCATGATATACAGGGCGTCGATCACCTGGCGGCGGGTCACCTCCCTATCCGGTTCGCCCTCGCGGGCAGGACACACAAACGGAGAATCAACGCACTCCAATAGGGCCAATGAAACCAGCGACGGGCAAGGCACTACCACCGGACCGACCTCGATGCCTTCACCGAGCGCAGGACCGATCTCCGCCAGCCGTTCCTCACGGCTCAGCAGCGGCTCGACCGTATCACTGTAGGTCACGGGTCGTTGCTTGGGTTCCGTCTGTGTCTCATTGTCCACTAGAGCACACATCCTCTCCGTTTATGCGTCGCCTACTCGCTACGATCAGGCCGGAACGCCGTTTTCGAGGTATCGGCGACAGTTGAGATTGACCTTCCGATAGCCCTCGTTCTCTTCCACGTCTTCGGTGTCCGCTACGATGTAGTTTTCGGTCGATCCGGTGCCGCTCACGCCGTCGTCATCGTAGGCAAAAACGACGGGAGTCGTCCGTGCGGCCGAAAGATCCGGAATGGTCTGCGCCGTATCGTAGACGAACTCGAAACTCACGTCCCGAGTTGGGTTGATTTGCGTGACCGCAGCAACGGCTCCGTTTTCGTCTTTGGCCTCGACGATCTGGGCTGCGTTGCGCTTGGTGATCCGTTGGGCCAGTCCGAGCGTGCTCGTGATCCCGTCGACGATTACGCCCTGTTGATACGTTGCCATAATGACTCCCGTCCTTTCTGGTTTTGGTTATGCCGCTGCGAGCTGCAGCGTGTAAGTAAGCGTTAGACTCAAGTGGTTAATCGGCCCGTCCGATGTGTCGCTTGTCGTGCTCTCGGTCCGCAGGATTGTTGCCCCTGTGATCGTGATGCCCGTGCCGAGCAACTGCGCCCGTACGGCCGCTAGCATACTCCTGGCCAGCGTCGCGTCTGTGTCCCCGGCGACTGGAGTCGTTCCCGTTGATGGCGGCTGCTCGTCCGTGTGCGTCTGACAGGCCACTGTTGCCCGAAGGACGTGCAGCGGCCCCGCGGGGATGTTGTTCTCTGATTCCCAATCCGCCGGCATGACATGCACCAGATAGGCCGGATATATCGCCTGAACCGACTGATCTCGCCAGGTTCGCACGGCCGGGGATGGCGACAGCGTTGCTGCCGCCGTCGTGGCCGCAGCCTTGAGCGCTGTCAGTAGTGTTGCCTCCGGGTTTTTGTTGGAGTATGGCCAGCTCATCGCGCCCAGAGTTGCTCCTGTTTGCGTGCCAGCTTGGCCAGTTGATCTTCCATTCTCCGAAGGGTTTCGTGCATTGCCCTGGCTGCGATGTTGTGCGGCGGGTTGTGGGGGCCGCCCTGGTCGAGGTGGACGATAGGTGGCGTCTGGTTGGCTACTTCGATAGACTCGACGTCCCGGAACTTCATCTTCAGGACCTCATTCATCAGAGCCACGCCCGCGTGACTGCTCGGGGAGTTGTCCCCGGGAGCCCGTACGCCGACCCCGAGCTTCCGCAAGCAGCCAACCCAGCCAGCCTTGGCGAAGCCACGGTTGCGAATCCGGCCGCCAGCCGCCCGGCCTGTGCCATACTTAGCCGCCTGTGCGGCCGTTCCCGGGAAGGTTACCAACTCGCCCGTGAATCGGTGATATAGACGCACCCAGTAGTTCGCCTGTGGCTTGACCTTGGGGTCCGCCATTGGGGTCAGCTTGAGTGCCGCACGGCAGAAGTCGCGGGCAACATTGCGGACCACCTTTGATTGCTCGGCACCGGTAAGCCTGGCCATGTCCGCGACCATGCCAGCGAACTCGGGCATTCCGTCGAAGCTGACGCTGATATCATTGCTCACTTTTGGCCTCCCCGAGGTCGAGCCTAATACCCGCGTCCATGCTGTCAGATTCCATGCCGAGGAGCCGATACCACACCCCGCCGACCCGCAGAAGGGTCCGCAGTGTCGGCAGCGTTGCGGGGACTGCCACAACGACACTCCCCCGATAG
>CAYOCZ010000374.1:0-3727 GCA_964402475.1 uncultured bacterium
ATGATAAGGAGGCCGTCGGACATCGACGGCAAGTTCTGCCGGGACGTGCGCGCCCACGGTGTCAAACGTGTCTGGCTCTTCGCTGAGTGCTGCGACTGCGCCAGCGTTCGCAACATCGCGAGACGCGCGAAGACCGCTGGCTACGACCGTTTCTTCCACTTGTACACGCTCGACTCCCGGTCAGGCAGCGATACCCCCAGCAAGGAAAGCTGGGAGGAGTTTGTCAGTGCAGTTCGCGCTCTTGAGAGGCCATACCGGAGCCACAAGCCGTAAGCCGTCATCCTTCTTCGTCTGGTTGACAATCGTGCCCGCGAGGCCTAGAATTCAACCGTGAACAGGGTGAAGATGGCTGCGTCCGTCCTATCCTTGGCGGCGGTGTTCTTGGGGTCGTGTGCGGAGAACAGACAGCCGGAGTGCTTCGTCGTCAGGGTGGACAGCGCGTCGGCGCCGGATTCGGTTCAGGCAGGCGAAGTCCTAGCCATCGGGCTCTGGGGGACAATCGGCTACGATGGGCGATACCAGTTCTCCCACTCCGAGGCCCAAGTAGCCCATACTGAACTCGACCTCACGGTTTGGGGCAAGTTCACCCCGGCGGACGAAGCCCTGGGGGTAGTGACGAAACTCCGCGGCAAACAGTACAACGTCGGTGCGGACACTCCAGGCTCATTCCGAATCAGGATCCACCAACCCGACGGCGGCATACTGAGGGACTCCGTCCTCGTACGGCCCTGACCTATCCGGAAGACTCCAGAGAACACGACCAGCCTCCTGACGTACGTCTCCCCTGCCATCCAACAGAATGCCAGATTGTAGATTCCAGATTCTAGATTGGCCGCGCCGTCGGCGCATCCCCCCGATTGACATCCCCGCCCGCGAGTCCTAGAATCCAGCCATGCCCGAGCCGAATGAGGCATTGACGGAAGCCCCAAGAGCATTGGCACTACCGGCAATCTCGAATACCCCACGATATTCCTAGACGGTGGCCACAAATAGGAGGTTTAGCATGCAGTGTCCGGCCTGTGGCAGTGATAGTCCAGATACCGCCATATTCTGCATCAAGTGCGGAACGAAGCTCGTGGATGACAAGCCGAAAGCGTCCGAGGCCGTCTCGCCAACCGGCCCGGCCAGGAAGGCCGAAGCGCCAGCCAAAGGCAGTGGTCTAAGCGTTGCCAGTCTTGTGCTCGGTATCCTGTCGGTCTTTCCCTTCTCAATCCTGACCGGGATTCCGGCAGCCATCACCGGTGCCATCGCCATCGCTCAGAAGCGTCGGGGCAGAGGAATGGCCATTGCCGGCGTCGTGCTTGGTGCCTCCACTCCGCTCACGGCGGGCATCATACTTGCGATCATGATCCCCAACTTCGTCATGTTTCAGGAACGCGCCCGGCGCAGCACGGTCAAGAACAACATGGATGTCGTTCAGTGTGCGTTGGAGGCGTACGCCGTGGACCACAATGACAACTACCCCGGCCCCGATGTCTCCTGGGAGCCGGGCAACGGACAAGGTATGGCCGCGTACTTCCCCGGTGGCGACCCGGTCGGTAGTAGCGGCAGTCCGGTCGCGGGGGTCTTCCCACTGAATCCCTATTCCGGTGAGCGCTACCGGTATGGCAACGACCTTTTCTTCGTCGCAGGAGCGCTCGCGCCAAGCCAAAATGCACTAGTGCGCGGGTCCGACCAAGGCTGCCCATACCGGGAACTCCAGGCTCCGGGAGGCTTACCCGGGACCATAGTAATCCTCGGCCATGCCGCGCTCGCGCAGAGCGGCACGAAGCAACTCCAGGAATACGGAATCGCTGGGTTCGCCCGGGAGGTGGACGAACCATTGCACGACGTGGACCCGGCCGTCACCAGCAAGACGGACAAGGACTATCATGTCTACTACGTCCTGCACAACTGAAGACTCGGGGAGGGGGATCCGTCGGCCCCTTGACATACGTCCCCGCGAGTCCCAGAATCGAACCATGCCCGAGCCGAGTCCGGCCTTGCCGAACGTGAAATCTAGTGAGAAAAGGAAGAGGTGACGAGTTTGGCGAGAGAGAAAGGAATGAAGGGCGTGCGGTACAAGCTCAGTCCTCAAGTGACCAACGAGGAACTGAACGCGCTCTTTGCAGATGCGTGGCCTGGTCCACGCCAGAGTGAGGATTTTGGCCCGGTCCTCCGGCGCAGCCTGAGCTATGTCTGTGCCTACCAGGAAGGCAAGCTTGTCGGCTTCGTCAATGTTGCATGGGACGGAGGCACGCACGCCTTCTTGCTCGACCCAACGGTCCGATCCGAACACCGTCGCCAAGGCATCGGCCGGCAGTTGGCCCGCAGGGCCGAGGAACTGGCCCGGAAGAGCGGAGCGGAGTGGCTGCACGTGGACTTCGAACCACGTTTGGCGGAGTTCTATCGAAAGTGCGGCTTCCGGGAATCTCGCGCAGGGCTGATAAACCTGAGAGAAACGGACAAAAGCCGAATGATGAGGAAACGAGGGACGCCGGGCCGCAAGCCGTCAGCCACGAGCTGAATGTACGGCGTCAAAGCAACGCCGCCCGGAGGGGCCGTGGGACGGTTCCTGCTGGGCGGCGGTCAGGTTACTGGAACTTCTTCTGCAGGGCCTGGACCCGGGCGAGCTCGACTTTGGCGTCCTCGCCCTTCTGTCCCTCCGGCTCGCTCTTCAGCAGCTCTTGGTAGACAGCCTCGGCCTTGGCGAAGTCGTTGGCATTACGATAGGCCCTGCCCGCGGCCATCATCGCATCGTATGCGAACGGTGACTTGGGCCAACGGCGTCGGATCGCCTGGTAGGATTTGGCCGCAGCCGCATTGTCCCCTGCCTGTTCTTCACAGTTGCCGATGCCGAGCTGCGCGGCCGGGCTGAGCAGCGGATCGTTCTTCACACGACTGAGGAAAATCGCGAATTCCTTCTTCGCCTCGGCCAGGCGGTTGGTTTTGTAGTAGATGTTCCCAAGGTAAAAGTGCGCTTTGGCTCCCACGAAGCCACCGAACCGAGCGGCAATGTCCTTGAAGGCGGTCTCCGCCTGCCCGAAGTCGCCGGTGGAGTAGATGCCGATTCCCTGGGTGAATGACATTTCGGCCTGGGGATTCACCTTGGAGCCCCGGTTCTGCAGCAGCAGGATGGCGACGACGATGACGGCGACGCCTGCCGCCCCGCCGAGCCAGACCTTCTGCCGGTCGCGGTAGTAGAACTCCATAGCCCGCTCGACGAGCTTCTGGAACCGGTCTTCCTTTAAATCCCGCTTGCTGACGTAGTGTTTGCCTTTGAAGCGCATGGTATCCTTCTCATTCTACCCCTGAGGCGATTCGAACGCCTGACCTACGGTTTAGGAAACCGTCGCTCTATCCACCTGAGCTACAGGGGCGCCGGTGCCGATTATAGGAGATGCTGGAGGCAAGTCAAGGAAGCTGGCTCGTTCACAGCCGGGCGAAGTCAGAAGTTAGAGTCCGGGACCGAACTGCAGGTGGTCTGCTGTCGGCCTGAGCCGGATGACCCCGCCATTCTGCATTCTGGTCTCTGACTTCTGAATTCTGATTCCTCCTGGTCGTTGCGCCCCTGTCTGCCTTGACTTTGCCTGAACCCAGCCTATCCTTTGCCCCGTAGTCATTGGGGCATCGTCTAACTGGCAGGACGGCTGGCTCTGGACCAGCTGGTTGGGGTTCAAATCCCTATGCCCCAGTTCTTTTTGACCTGACGCCGTCCGGCCTTCGGATGGCGTCGCTGTTTCATGGC
>CAYOCZ010000375.1:0-3697 GCA_964402475.1 uncultured bacterium
GTCGCCGGGTCCGGCGGGGTCGATGGAACCTCGCCGGTTGGCGGCTTGGTGTCTTGGTGGTGAATCCGTCTCCTCCGGCTTGACTCTCGGGGGGCCAGACCTAGAATAGCTGGCTCACATGCAATTCATCGCTGACCTGCATATTCACTCCCGGTATTCGCGCGCGACGAGCCGCGACATGGACATCCCGGCCATCGCGACCACAGCCAAGACCAAGGGCATCAAGCTGGTCGCAACCGGCGACTTCACCCACCCCGAGTACTTCAAGTCGCTGAAACAGCACCTGAAGCCGACCGGCAACGGCCTGTTCACTTACGACGAAACGTACTTCATCCTCAACGTCGAACTGAACGGCATCTACAGCGCCGGCGGCAGGCTGCGCCGGATTCACAACCTCATCTTCGTCCCGAGCTTCGAGACCGCGGAGAAGCTGACTGCCTGGCTCGACGGCTACGGCAAGCTCGCCTCGGACGGCCGGCCCACGCTGAGCCTCTCGAGCTACGACATACTGGCGAAGCTGCTCGAAATCGACCGGCGCGCGTTTCTCGTTCCCGCGCATATCTGGACCCCGTGGTTTTCGCTCTACGGCTCGAACTCGGGGTTCGACTCAATCGAGGAATGTTTCGGCGACTTGTCGAAAGAGATATTCGCGGTCGAAACCGGGCTTTCGAGCGACCCGCCGATGAACTGGCGGCTGTCCGCGCTCGACAGCCGCACGCTCATCTCTAATTCCGACGCACATTCGCCGGGTCGGCTTGGCCGCGAAGGCAACGTCTTTGACTGCGAGCTGACCTACGACGCCATCCGCGACGTCCTGAAGACGAAGGACCGGAAACGGTTCCTCTACACTATCGAGTTCTTTCCCGAGGAGGGCAAGTATCATTACGACGGCCACCGGGCTTGCGGCATCAGCTTCGCTCCGGCTCAGTCGCTCGTGAATGACAACCTCTGCCCGGGCTGCGGCCGGCAGCTCACCATCGGCGTGCTGCACCGGGTCGAGCAACTGGCCGACCGCAAACCGGAAGAGGTCCCGACCGATGTAATACCATACAAACACCTGGTCCCGCTCGAAGAGGTCATCGGCGAGGCCCTGGGCGTGGGTCGCGACACGGGGCAGGTGCACAAGATGTACGAGGCTTTGGTCAAGGCGCTGGGCAGCGAGTTCGAGGTGCTGCTCAACTCGCCGATACCCGACATCGAGCGGAACTCCAACGACCGGGTTGCGCTCGGCATCGACCGGATGCGCCGGGGCGAGGTGCAGGCGACCGCGGGCTACGACGGCGTGTTCGGAGTGATCCAAGTGCTGCCAGGCAACCCGCCGACTCCGGCCGCTCGCGACGCCGAACCAGGGACGCAGATGGGGCTGTTCGGCTAAGTACGAAGTCCGAAGGACGAATGACGAAGTCCGGATTATGAAAACACTTTGGGCGCCATGGCGGGCCGAGTACATCTACTGCGCGGTCGGCAAGCCGTCGCCCGCGCAGCGGCACTGCCTATTCTGCAAGCTGCTCAAGACGAAGAATGATGCGACGAACCTGATACTTCACCGCGGGCGGTACGCTTTCGTCGTGATGAACCGCTTCCCCTACAACAACGGCCACCTGATGGTCGCACCGAACCGGCACACCGCGAACCTCGAGACCCTCAGCGCGACTGAAGGCGCGGAGCTGTTCAGGCTGGTGCAGAAGTCGCTTGCTGTTCTGCGCCGCGCGCTCAAGCCGCAGGGCTTCAACGTCGGCGCGAATCTCGGCCGGGTCGCGGGAGCCGGGGTCGCCGGGCACCTGCACGTCCACATCGTGCCGCGCTGGCTCGGGGACGTGAATTTCATGCCGCTCTTGTCCGAGACCAAGGTCATCAGCGAGCACCTGACCGAAACCTACGAGAAGCTACTTCGGCAATTCCGAAGTCCGAAGTCCGCACTGTCTGACAGGGGCCAATGAGGCCAATGACGATTGAAGCCCGAAAGGGTGAAGGGCCGACTGCAACCACGTGATCAAAGCGGTAGTCTTCGACGTCGACAACACCCTCGTTGACTTCACCAAGTGGAAGAATGCCGCCGTTGACGCGGCAATCGGCGCGATGATCGACGCCGGACTCGACCTCACGCGGGAGCAGGCGCACAAGAAGGTATTCGAGATATATGAACGGAAGGGAATCGAGTACCAGGAGGTATTCGACGACTTCCTGCATGAGGTCCTCGGCTACGTCGACTACCGGGTTCTGGCCGCCGGCATCGTCGCCTATCGCCGCGCCCGCGAAGGAGCGCTGGTCTCGTACCCGCACGTCAGCCTCGCGCTGCTCAGGCTATTCCGCATGCACCTGAAGCTGGCGGTGGTGTCGGATGCACCAAGGATGCAGGTCTGGATGCGGCTGGTGCAGCTCGACGTGGACATGTTCTTCGACACCGTCGTGACCTTCGACGACACCGGCGTGCGC
Source organism: uncultured bacterium (assembly GCA_964402475.1). GTDB lineage: Bacteria > Hydrothermota > Tepidihabitantia > Tepidihabitantales > Tepidihabitantaceae > UBA2258. Next base: position 2,437 of record CAYOCZ010000375.1, read on the forward strand.
AAGCCGGCGCCGGAGCCGTTCCGAAAGGCGCTCGAGTTGCTGAAGGTTCGGCCGGAAGAGGCCGTGATGGTCGGCGATTGGGCCGAACGCGACATCATCGGGGCCAAGACCCTCGGAATGTACACGGTGTTTGCGCGGTACGGTGACGAGTTCGGCACGAACGTCTCCGGCGCCGACTTCGAGGTCAACGACGCGCTGGAAATAATTGCGGTTGTCGAACGACTGAACTCCGGCGGAAGTCAGATGTAAGATGTTAGATGAGAGATGTCAGAAGTGCGGACAGGAAAGAACCGAAGCCAGATGTAGGATATGAGAAGTAAGATGTTAGAAGTGAGAAAGCCCGGCAAGGAAATCAGCGGCAGGCTGCTCGACTTCGCCACTGCGGTACTCGCCTTATCAAACCGCATGGGGCGCACAGCCTCAGGCCGGTATCTGGCGAACCAGCTTCTCCGCGCCGCTTGTTCGGCTGGTGCCAACTATCAGGAATCGCGAGGCGCGGAGAGCCGAGCCGACTTCATCCACAAGATGCACATTGTCCTCAAGGAACTCCGCGAGGCACATTACTGGCTCACGCTGGTAGAACGTTCCCGTCTAGTGACCGGCGAGGACGTGACATCACTTGTCGGCGAAGCCGACGAACTGGTCAGCATACTTGTGAGGGCACTCGTGACCGCCAAGTCAAAAGGTGCCACCTCTGATAGCTAGCAGCTCCCGTCCGAAGCGCGCCTTCTGCCGCCCTCGCCGGGAATCCGTAACTCTTACATCTAACCTCTCACGTCTAACGTCTCACATCGTCTGCTTCTTCCATCTTACATCTCACCTCTTACATCTCTCATCTTACTTCTCCTGATGGCTATCTTCGGAATCGGAATAGACCTCGTCAGTGTCACGCGCGTGCGATCTGCGCTTGAGCGCTACCCGGAGCGCTTCCGCAACCGGGTCTTCACGCCCGCCGAGGTCAGGTTCTGCGAGACGCTCGGCGACAAGTATCCGTCGTATGCGGGCCGGTTCGCGGCCAAGGAGGCGTTCTCCAAGGCGCTCGGAACCGGGCTGCGCGGGGCAATCGGCTGGACCGAAATAGACGTCTGCGACAACGAACGGTCGCGGCCGACCATCAAAGTCACGGGCCGGGCCGAGAAGATTCTCGCTGGGCGCAAAGTCCACCTGAGCATCTCACATCTGCCTGACTACGCCACGGCAATCGTGGTCATCGAAGACTAGCCGGCGCCGGCCGGATTCTCACCACAAAGTCACAAAGACA
>CAYOCZ010000376.1:0-3669 GCA_964402475.1 uncultured bacterium
GGGTGACAAGGCTTAACTTGACACGGGTGATTTTCCCGGTTAAGATTCCACGTCGGTGGCAATGGGGGCCACTCCACCGGCGTAATACAAGACATGGCCCCGTAACCGCTTGTGTCCCGTTCAGGTCCTATGAGTTCGTGAGCTTCGTTTCACTACTCTCCTAGATACCGCAACGATCCCAAGCACAACATGTCCGGAGGTTCTATAATGGGTACGCGCATTTTCGTTGGGAATCTTCCCTTCAGCGCAACCGAAGACCAGCTCAGCCAGCTGTTCACACCGCATGGCGAAGTTGCGTCAGTCAGTATAGTGAAAGATAAGTTCACGGACCGTTCCCGGGGGTTCGCGTTCGTGGAGATGAGCAGCGCCGAGGCAGCCACCGCCGCGATTGCGGCCCTGGCCAACCATTCGATGGACAGCCGCACACTCACCATCAACGTTGCGCGCGAGCGCACTGAGGGTGGTTCGCGCGGCGGGTACGGCGCGCGCTCGGGCGGCCGCACCTCCTCTCCCGGCAACCGCTGGTAGAGCCGGGCTGATTTCACTGAACGGGCGGGGCAACCCGCCCGTTTCGCTTCGTGCGCGGCCGCGGCCAACTGGCCGGCGTCGGTTGAATGCCCGAGAATCGTCGGCTCAGGCGCCGGGATTCGCGGCCTAAATGGGTAGCGTCCCTATTTAATCCCAGAACACAGCACCCAGTTCCTCACCACAGCGACAAGCGGGGCGGTATGAGCCGCCCCGCATAGTGAATCGGTTGGTTGCTATCGTCCGGTCAGGATGACCTTGGTGACCTGCCGGTTCTGTCCTGACCTGACCACGAGCAGGTAGGCGCCGCTGGCGATTTCCCCTGGCCGGGTCCAGGCGTATGACGCCGGGGTGGACCTGAGCTCGGCGATCCGTGCCGCCAGTCGGCCGTCGGCATGGTACAGGTCGATGGTCGTGCGCCGGTCCGGGCCGGGCGACAGGTGCACCACAGCGTCGTGGGAGACCAGCGTCGGCCGAACCGTGGTCAGCCGCCGCGACCCGCGTTCACCCGGACCCGCGATGCCGACGACGCCGCGACCGTACAGGCCCGAGCCCTCGATGCTGCAGAAGACAGCCGACGAGGCGGCCGGGTGGCGTCGAAGGAACAGGACACTCCGGGCTTCGAGCCCGAGCGTGTCGCGCTCCCAGATGCTGCCGGCATTGGTCGTGTAGTAGAAGCCCTGGGTATCGGTGCCGGCCCAGACCGCGTCCTCGTCAGCAGTGTCGGGCAGGACCGCGGTCACGTGGTCGAGCCCGAGGTCGGTCCAGTTCGTGCCCCGGCTCAGTGTTCTGAATACGCCCGAAGGAGTGGCACAGAAGTAGACGTCGTTGTCGGGACTTCGTTTGAAGTCGGTCATTTCGGTGCCGGTGATGCCGGTCTTGACGGGCACCCAGGTTCCACCGCGGTTGGTGCTGCGATAGAGGGCGGCCGAGCCGTCCACCGAGCCCCAGCAGTAGAGCGTGTCGCCGTCGCCCAGATACTCGAACCCGGTGCAGGTTCCCCTGCTGCCGAACGAGGCGAGCATCGCCCAGGTCTGGCCCTTCGATACGGTTTTGTAGATGGTGAATTTCTTCCGGCCGGCCATTGAATCGCGGGTCCCACCCCAGGCGTAGGCGGTGTCAGGGCCGGTCGGGTTGTAGAGCAGGCCCTCGGCCTCGAACCGGTCGTCGACCGGGAAGGAAACCCAGGAATCGCCGCGGTCGGTGGTCAGGTGCAGCCGCGAGTCGAACCGGGACACGGCGATGACTGTATCCGGGTGTCTAGGGTTGACCGCAATACCGGATGTGAAGCCGGCGCCGGCAAAGCCCTCGAGCATGGTCCAGGTCAGGCCCCGGTCCTCGCTCATCGCGATGCCGCGGCCGGGCGGACAGGCGTACATCATCTCCGGGTCGGGCTCGTAGAAGTAAACGAAGGGCACGGTGGTCTGGGACAGGTTCTGTGATGCAGTAGCCCACTGGAACCCGCCGCTGGTTGTGTGGAACGCGCCTGCGCCGCTGGCGGCATACACCTCGAGCGACTGGCTGGGGTTGACGCTGAGCCAGCGCGTGCCTGTGCCGTAGAACTCGGTGGTGTCCGCGTCCCAGGTTGCGCCGTTGTCGTCGGAGCGGTACACGAGGTTGTCCGAACCCGCGTAGCCGGTGTGAGGTGACGTGGTTCCGAACTCGACCGACCACGCCGGGGCGGCCTTCACCAGCGACCAGGAGTTGCCCGAGTTCGTCGAGCGGTAGATGCCGGCGTCGGTCGCGCACACGAGAATCCCGCTGTCCGTAGGGCAGACGGCGACCGCGTAGGCACAGCTGCCGCCGATGCCGTTGGTGATCTCGCGCCAGTTGCCGCCACCATCGCCCGAGCGGAACAGCCGCGCGCGGTTCTTGATGCTGCCACCGAGGAACAGACGGTAGTTGCGGTGCGGGTCAGGGTCGAGCAGCATGCCGGTGGCGGCGTAACCGGTGTCGACCCAGGTACCGTCCCAGTCCGCACCGCCGTTGCTCGACGTGTAGATGCCGAGCCCGACGTTGCCACTGGCCGGGACATCGGCCGCGGCCCAGACGACGAGCGGCTGGTCGGGTTTGAATGCCAGGCGATGGAGGTGAGGGCTTCCGGCCAGGTTGCCGCGCACCGACCAGTCACGGCCGCCGTTGGTGGTGCGGTAGACCCGGCCTCCCGCGCCCCCGGCAAGCAGCGTCTGGACCGAAAGCGGGTTGACGATGATGTCGACGACGCGGTCCGGGACGGAGTCGCGCTCGACCCAGGAGAACCCGGCGTTCGAGGTGTAGAAGATGCGGGCCGGGGAGCCCTCGGTGACTACATAGAGGTCGTTGGCGGCGCCGGGCACGGTCGCCATCGCGGCGATGGTGATGCCGTCCGGGCCGATCCGGGCCCACGGCTCGAGCCCGGGCGACAGCGAAACCGCCAGAGCCAGAACTGAAAACACGAGTGTTTTGTTCATTCTTTCCTCCCGGGCAGCTCCTTTGCCTCGGAGTCGAGTGACTCGAACTCCGCGCTCATTGAGAGCTTGCCCTCAAACTTGCTGAGACGCTTGGATGCTTCCTCGTACTTGTTGCGGGCGTTCTTGAGATGAGTGCCGAGCACGTCGAACTCATCGTAGAATTTCCTGTATTCCTGCTGCAGCCGGCCGAGGTGCTTGAGAATCTCCCCGGCTCGCTTCTCGATCTCGAACCCGCGCAGGCCGAGCACGATGGCCTGCAGGTCGGTCAGCGAGGCCTGGGTTCCCTCGATCTGGCTGGACAGCACAGCTTCGCGGCGGACATGCATCGCCACGAAGAGGTCGGGGTTGGGCAGTATCTCGGTCACGCCGTCAAGCCGGCCGATGGCCCGGTCCGCTTCAGACAGCAGCGTCCACATTTCGTGGTCCACCCCGACCGGCGGGTCGGGCGGCAGTGAGTTGGGTATGAAACCCATGCCTCCTCTCGGGAGCGCGACGTATCGGCCGGTCTTGCTCTGCTGCTCAGGTTGCATGTTATCAGGGCCGGTCAGCATGGCGGGGCGCACAGTCCCCTTATTATCAAGAAACGCCTCTGGATGATAATATACGACGGCCAGACATCAGTCAACACTCACGCGGCCACGGGTAGTATGCTTATTCGTGTGTAACTTAGCTAGAGGAAGGGTCGGGCCGGGTG
>CAYOCZ010000377.1:0-3651 GCA_964402475.1 uncultured bacterium
CCGGCAGCGGCAGATAGGTATCAGAGACAGGAGGAGTGCGCTGGTCCGCAAGCGTCCACACATACGCGACCAGCAGGCTTCCGAAGTCCTTCCTCCTCAAGACATACTGGGTCGGAATGGCATTGGGGATGTTCGTCCCTGCGTCACTGGGCTGGGACATCTACCGAATCGCGGCGGTCAGCAAACGCATTGGCAAACCTATCGCAAACGTATTCGCCATATTCCTGGAAAAGGGACTCGCGCTGGTGACCATGGCGGTACTAGTGGTCATATTGTATCCGTTTGTACACAGGTATTTGACGATACCGTCCGCTCACATTGTCGGAATCGTCAAGTTCTCCTACATTGCGTTAATCGTCTTCATACTGCTTGGGGCTGCGGCATATTTCATGTTTCACAACAATGCTGCGTCGGTTCTTGTAGAGAGGATCGACCGGATCTTCAGTCGGTTCTTGTCCGCCGCAGCTCGGAAGACAAGGCTTGGTCTGAATCCCGACGATATGCAATTCAGCATTCGCGGGCTATTCGCTCCCCTATCCCAACCCAACAACTACGGGAAGGTAGTCTTGCTTTCGTTCGCAATTCAACTCGTCAGCGCCGTGAGAACTCAGATATACCTGATCTCTCTGGGCTATAGTCTGCCCTTCGTTGTGAATCTCTTCATGGGGCCGATCTTCTTCTTCATCTTCATCCTCCCGATATCCTTCGGCAGTCTTGGTATTCGTGAGGGTGCGTTTATTCTGCTTTATGGCCTTTTTGGTATCCCTGCCGAGATAGCCCTCCTGGCGAGCTTCTACAATCTCCTGGGGATCTTGTTGAACATGGCAATCGGTGGAGTAATAATGCTTCTCGATAGACCGCAGGTTCGTCGAATTCGGGCAGAATGCAGAGCTGAGCCCCCGGGCAAGACTGCGAGGTAGAACCTATGGAGAATAGTAGAATCCCCTTCAATCGCGCCGCACTGGTTGGCACCGAGCTGGAGTATATCCAGCAGGCGGTGGCCGGTTGGCACATTTCTGGCGACGGGCCGTTTTCGAGGAAGTGCCAAGCTTTGCTCGAGAGTGCGCTGGGCGTCCCAAAGGCGCTACTGACTACGTCCTGTACGCACGCGCTGGAAATGAGCGCGATGCTGCTCGACCTCAAGTCGGACGACGAGGTCGTTGTTCCATCTTTCACCTTCGTGTCTACAGTCAATGCCTATGTGCTGCGCGGCGCGCGCCCGGTGTTCTGTGACATCCGGCCCGACACGCTTAACATGGACGAGAATCAGCTTGAACGTCTCGTCACGCCGCGGACCAGGGCAATCGTTCCCGTGCACTACGCCGGAGTGGGATGCGAGATGGATGCCATACTCGAAATCGCTCATCGTCACGGGCTTGCCGTCATCGAGGACAATGCCCATGGCCTGTTCGGGAAGTACAACGGCAGGTATCTGGGTACTCTTGGCTGTCTGGCCACGCAGAGCTTTCACGAGACCAAGAATATCACATGCGGAGAAGGCGGGGCGCTGCTCATCAACGACCCGCGCTTCGTCGAGCGCGCGGAGGTCATCAGGGAGAAGGGCACGAATCGCAGCCGGTTCTTCAGGGGCGAGATTGACAAGTACACCTGGGTAGATGTCGGGTCGAGCTACCTGCCATCCGATATCCTGGCAGCCTTCCTGTACGCTCAATTGGAAGCTCGGGACAGCATACAGGCGAAGCGCCGCCGGATATGGGAGTATTACGCGGAACGCCTCAAGGACTGGGCCGAGGACAACAGTGTCCGATTGCCCGTGGTTCCAGAGCGCTGCGAGCAGCCCTTCCACATGTTCTACCTTCTCATGCCTTCGCTGTCGCAGCGTCAGGGGCTCATCGAGCATCTCAAAGAACGCGGCATTCTGGCAGTCTTCCATTATCAGCCGCTTCACCTCTCGGATATGGGGCTCCGATACGGTGGAAAGCCCGGACAGTGTCCGGTAACCGAAAGCGTCAGCGATAGACTCCTCCGCCTCCCATTCTACAACGGACTGACTGAGGACGACCAAGTGCGCGTGGTGGACGCGATCAAGGAGTTCACGCGCTGATCGTGCAGGAGAGAGTCCGTGATATCGCGACTGCCGGAGAACATCTGGGTCAGGATGGCATCGTGTGGCGAGGTAAGGCGTGACCGACACTGACACTGCCGTTGGGGCAGGTCGACGCGTCGACTACGCGCTTCTGGGGTTGCTTCTCCTCTTCGGCGTCGGTATTGCCCTCACGGGTCGCTGGATGGGCAGCCATGTGGTTTCCGTTTGCGGACTACTGCTCGCGATCGTCAGTCTGTGGTCACTCGTGCGGGCGGACCCCAGGATGCCGCAGGTGTGGCGTGCTGCCATCGTGATTCTGCTCGCGGTTGGCTTCGTGCTTCGACTTGTCGCATTCTCCACACGTGTGCTTGACCTTGACGAATGGGCGCTTATGTCAGGAGTCGGAGGGAATCTGGCAAGCTACGCCCATGGGAGCATCAATTCGTTCAGCATAATCCTCACCTACTGGGTGTCCCATCGTCTGTTTGGTGACGACCTGCTCGGCTATCGGATCTTTTCCTGTCTGGTCGGCATGTCGATATTGCCCTTGATGGCATTCGGCTTGAGGCGGTTCTGGCCAAAGGCCGTGAGTCTCACCGTTTTGTGCTTCGTGTGTTTCAACTCCTACTCGATATGGGTCTGCCGGTACGCACCGGTCCCGTACAGCATCTCCCTGCTTGTCTGCTGCCTTCTGTTCCTGCTGTTCCTGAGACTCGCCGAGGGGCCCATTCAGGGAAAGGCCTGGATATACGTCCTCGCCGGCATTCCGCTTGCGGCTTTCTTCTCCGGTAGTCGAGTCGTTGTCGCGGTCGTAGCAGGCGTGCTGGCTGTGGTTGCTTTTCGCCTCCGGCGTGTCGCCATACCGCTCCGGTTGCGCTGTTTCTTGCGCCTGGTGTGGCAGCTCTCACCGATCTTGCTGGTCTTCGTGGCGCTCCCTTTGATGGAGTATGCGCGACTACGTAGTCCCGTTTTTGGTCGTGCTGCCGATGTTTTCTATGTGCGTCCTTTGCTCTTCCCGACTTCTGGCTTCCCGCACAACGCGCTCGGCGGGGCTGGATACGTTGTGAGCAGAACCTACGCACTGCTGGCCGGCGTCGTGGGAACACATCTCCCACTGACAGAAGCAATGCTGGGGCTGGTCGGGCTTTGCCTCCTGCTGGCCATCGGCCAATCTGTCAGACGCCGGGTGGACCCGCGTATCGCATTCACATGGGTGTTCACGCTGGGCTGCATGGTGCTGATAGCTGTAGGGGGACTCCTGGGGTTCTACCCATATGGCAACGTCAGATATGCGCCCTTCCTCATATTGCCGCTCGGGGTCATTCTGGGCCATGGAAGTTCGCTGGTCTTCCACTGGCTCAACCGGAAGTGGCCGTGGCGTCGGTCATGGCGCGCTCTGGTCCTGTTCGCAGTGCTGTCTCCCGCCGTAGTGGTTGGCTTTCTGGCTCGCGCGATGTATATTGACGCAACTCACAAGAACCTGGCCAATCACCAGGCGATTGCCTGGATGCTGGACCAGAATCCGGAACTGGTCTTGTATGACAATCACATATCCCCGGTCCTGCGGCAACTGACGCCCGGGATTTGGAGACGTGGCGTGCAGA
>CAYOCZ010000378.1:0-3579 GCA_964402475.1 uncultured bacterium
GCAGAGAAGCCCGCGGTGAAGAGGGGCAAGGGGAAGGCGACGGGGAAGGAGGCAGAGCCAGCGCCCGGGCCCGATGCGCCCGCGGACGAGCCGCAGGCCGGGGCCGAGTCGGACGATATGCCGTTGGGCGAACCCGCCAGCGACATCGCCGACGAGCCGATCACCGAGGAGCAGTTCGGCGAAGTCCAATTGTGGATGGTCTCAGAGAAGTTCGATGTCTCTGCGGCTGTCAAGGCGCACGGGTGGGTCGGCATCCCCTCGGTGCGCGCCCTCACCCAGGGGCAGTTCCACGAGCTGAAGAAGGATCGCGACGAGTACATCAACGCGGCTGCCCAGGAGTTCGGCTGGAATCTGCCAGCGGACCTGAGCACGAACAGCGCTCAATGTGTTCAGCTGCAGAAACGGGCCGTGATGAAGAAGGCCTAGCGCACACCGCCAACCATGGGGCCGGGTCGCGCGATTGCAGCCCGGCCCCACCGAGGCACCTGGCCGACGAACAGGAGGGGTAATGCCGAATCGGACACTGAAGGAGTCGATCTGCACCAGCAAGCGGTTCAATCGACTCTCAATCCAGGGGCAGATGCTCTACCTCCGCCTCATCGTCAATTGCGACGACTACGGACGGTGGTACGCCGAGCCCGAAGTCGTCCGCTCTCACTGCTATCCGTACGGGAACATGAATCAGGACGTGGTCACCGCGGCGCTCAATGAACTGGAGGCGGCGGGCATGGTCGTGACCTATACCCACGACGACACCACCTACCTGGAAGTGTCCGCATGGATGGAGCACAACACGCCGCGGGCCAAGCAGTCGAAGTATCCAGGGCCGGATGACGACGGATGCATGCGTTTGCATGCAGATGTTTGCAGATGTTTGCAGATGCATGCAGATGTCTCCGCGCGCGCGCGCGTCGAACACGAAGTAGATAACGAAGTAGATAACGAAGTAGATAACGAAGTAGGGCGTGCGCCCGACGGCGCACCGCCCACCAACAACTCATCAGAACCTCTCCCTGATATGACTCCGCTTGAGGAAGAGATTGCAGAGCTCAAGGGATGGGGTCCTTTCGCCATGGATGACCGCGCGTGGCTGGAGAAGTTCTTGTCTGATTGCCCGACTGCGCTCGACAGTGATGTTCGCCACATGGGGGCGCACTGGTACGCGAAGGCCGAGAAGGACAAGAAGGTCATCCACTCGAAGACGCAATGGAAGTTGCGCATGCGTACTTGGTTGAAGCGCAAAGGTATGTACGAGGGAGGTAGTAATGGACACAGAGGACTTCCCGGCAACGCCCCCACTGGAGCGTTTGCCGATATCGAAACCGGATAGCAGGACACAAACAGCCACATGCTGTGAGTGCGGGGCAGAGTTCATGCAGACGGTATACCAGCGGCCCGACCGCTCCGAGATAGCGCCCGACCCGCGCTGCGAGCTGTGCTCGTCACTGCACGAGGCGAGAGAGAAGGCCGCGGCGCATCTGGCAGAGGTCCAGGCTGCTGACGACTCTCGCAGGCAGGAATGGCGCTTGACGTGCGGTCTCGGCGATCTACACAAGACGTTCGAGGAGTTCGACAGGACGCGGCAGCCGAGGGCGTTCAAGGCGCTCACAGAATGGGACGGGGGAAGTTTTGTGCTCGCGTCTCCGGGTACATTCGGCGTCGGCAAGACACACCTGGTCGCCGCGCTCGCTCAGTTCCTGACCATGACGTCTCAGGCAGCCGTGTCAATTCAGGGCAACGTGATACGGCTTCCGCGCCCATGTCTGTTTACTACCGAGCAGCGCATCATCGGGCGAATCCGCGCGACGTTCAACGCGAACGCAACCGAGATTGACGAGCAGGTATATCTGGAGCTGGAGAAGATTCGGCTGCTCATTGTGGACGACGTCGGCAAGGTCCGGCCACGGGACCCCAAGTTCCTCGAACAGGTCTGGTATCGAATCATCGACAGCCGTTACACAGCACATAGGCCGGTAGTGCTCACGACGAATCTGTCGCTGGACGAGCTCGAATCTCACCTCGGCGGCGCGGTATCCGACCGGCTGCGCGAGATGTGCGGGCGCCAGGGCTTCATCACAATGAAGGGCCAGAGCTACAGGAGGCAGAAGTGAGTTCGACAGCGATAGCATGCATACACGAGGAGGTCCTGGACTATGTGGGACGCCGGCACCTGGGATACTGCCGCAAGTGCGGCCGCACCATGGAGTATGACGATGAGGGCGGCGAGCCGCGCGACGTGACGGCGGAGTTCGACGGCAATTGCCCGTTCCCGTCGCCATTCGAGAGCTCGCACGGCATCCCGATAACGCCGCGTGCGCAGGACAATCGCCGCGACGCGTTCCCGCAGGACGATAACGACCACTACACGCTGACACCGGCCCGGTCGCGCGTTGCCAATGACCGCCGGCATGATGCCGGGGCCGTGCAGGAACAGGGGCCAAGGCTGGGCAAAGGCGGGGGTCGCAACAACAGGGAGCGCGAGCGCTACTACCTCGCACACAAGGACGAGATTCTCGCGGACGTGCGCGAGCTTGGCCGGACCGAGGCGCGGAAGAAGTGGGACATCCCGTCGAGCACCTTCACACACCACATGCAGCGCTGGGGAGTAGGCGCACCACGCCGCAAGTCGCCCGAACCTGCCAAGCCCGGCAAGCCTGGCAAGTATGAGTCGGACCGCGAGGCTATCACACAGGACATCATCACCATGCGGCCCGCGGATGTCTGCAGGAAGTGGGGCATACCCAAGGGCAGCTATGACGGCCTGGTCCATAGATGGGGCCTCCGCGAGCAGCGCGACGAGGCCGGCGCGCCACTGCCGCCGGCGGAGGAGACGACCCTGCGGGTGCCGGAGGGAGCCGCGGACAAGCGCGACAACCGCGCCAAGGGACGGCACTGGCAGGAGCACTTCGGCGAGATAGTCGAGGACATGCGGACACTTGGCCGCGATGCGACACAGGCGAAGTGGGGCATGGGTGATACATGGCTGCGCGACCATGGCTTGGCGGGAAAGGCCGCGCCGGCACAGCCTGCCGAGGCCTCCGCGCTGGCAACGCCGGTCCGTTCCGCCATGACGGGCGGTAACGGCAACCAGCTCCCGCCATGGAGCGAGTCGTGGGACCCCGCCGTCCAGGTCGAGTGGCTGAGGTCGTGGACGGTCGTGGAGTGCACGAAGGTGCTCAGGGAGGAGGCGGAAGCGACCGCCTGAGAGAACGAAGCGAAGGAGGAATGAGACGATGGCACAAGAGACACAGGAGCAACTGTTACCGAGACTGGCGACAGAAGTCAGGGCCAACGAGGTCAAGATCAACGGCGTCGAAAAGGCGGGCGACATGCTCGCGGTCAAGTTCACCGTCACGGCTGGAGGGCTGGAGCCGTCCGACATCTACGAGCTGGCCAATCTCATCCAGAACGGCCCGATGGACGTCAAGCTCACGAGCTGCCAGTTCGACATGGGGTTGTGATGGAGCCGCGGACCGCCTCATTCACATTCAACCTGGACCCGATAGGCAAGGCGCGGCCCCGGGTCGTCACCGTTAATGGGCATGCGATGGCCTTCACACCGAAGAAGACGGCCCACGC
>CAYOCZ010000379.1:0-3549 GCA_964402475.1 uncultured bacterium
GGGTTCCGGCTACGGTACATCGGATGGTGCCGGTGCCGGTCCAGGTGCAGACCGACGCATCGAGTTGCCCATCTACACAGCCGAGGATGGTCCCGGAATTGGCTATTGCACCCGTCGTCCCGGCAATTTGCATCCCGGCAGCGGTCACATCTATCGTGGCACCAGACTCAATCTCAAGGGTTCCGCCAGCGCCAACAGTCAGAACATCTCCAAACGTCACCGTACCAGAATTAACCCGAAGAGTGCCTGCGTCAGTTCCAATGGCGCTCGCGGTAGCAACGGATTCGTTGTCAAGAACCGCGAGCCCGGCAGGTACATAAATGCCGCCAGTGATGTTTTGGCCTACAGTAACCTGGGCACCCGGATGGGATACCTGCACATGCTGAATCGCCGCCCCGCCTAGCCAGTCGCCCAAGCGGACCGCATAGTTACCGGACACGGTAAAATTGAACGTCCCCGCCGCCGGTTTCGCACTCGCCGGAGCCGTCGCGCTGGCGATGGTGATGGTCCCGCCAGTCGTGGCCTTGATATTGTCCAACCAGTTGGCGAGCGTGTCGAAACTCAGGTCCGGGGCAGCACCTGCGGTCCATATCCCGTTAGCCACGACTCAGCCCCTTGCCGATTACGACGGCACCGCGTAGTACCAGCCCGTCACCCCATCGTCGGCGTTGTCGGCATCGACGTAGAGGTCGTTCAGGTCGATGGCCACACCGTCCGGCAAACCCAGGTCGCTCATCCGCAACACGTCGCCCGGCGCCAACTCGAAGTATTCCTTCACGCCGGCGTCGAGGTCGGACAGGCCGATGTACACGGCCCCAACATTGTCGCCCCCCACCTTCTTCGCCATGAGGGCGAAGCCCAACGCGTGCGTGCCATCCGCCGCCAGGGCCTCGGCCGTCCCCGCCACCGCCACGGCTTGCGTGATCTCGGTCGGGGTCAAGAGAATCGGAACGTCCAACATGGCCAATCTCCTTCGTCAGTTCTCTCGCACGCTCCCTGCGGGAACTGCCGGGCTGAGCCATTCAGCACCGGCAGCCCCACAGAGAGAGATTCCGCATCGGCATCAGACCTCGCGGTCTACCGCTCGGCCCAGACACCGATGTAATCCACCAGCAGGCTTTCCTCGGCGCCTGTGCCGCCGGCCTTGGCGCCCATCAGGATGTGCATCGCGCCCGCGTTTGCCAGGTCCGGGAACGTGACGGCGGTACACTCCACGTCGTCGATGTACGGCGTGATCGTGGCGACGCCATCGAACTCGAACCGCAGCAGGGTCCAGGTGGCACTCGTCAATGCCCCGATGCTGGCCTCGGTGTCCTGGTCGGCGTTCTCGCTCGCCTCGAACTGCCAGACGGTGCCGCCATCGACCTTGAAGAACACCGCCCCGTCGTAGGCCGCCATCGGCCCGGCGCCGTCGTCCACGAGCGAGTTAGCCGCCACGGTGTCGGACAGGCCGATGATGATGTTGGCGTCGTCGTCGTTGGCCTCGGTCACTTTGACGCGGGCCTCGAACGTCAGGCGTTTGCCGGACAGGAACTGCCAGGACTCAGTGATGCTGGAAACGTACACCTCGTCGTTGTCGTCACCGTCGGGGCCCACGTTCAGCACGCCGCCGTTGGCGTCCGTAATCACGTCGCCGACGGCGGCACCAGCGTCCTCCACGACCGCCCAGCGAAAGGTCGTGTCGTACCCCTTGTCGAAGTCGTCGAAGAACTGCATGACCTCGCTCGGTTTGAGTCCCCTGGCCGCCGTCTCCGCGGTCATGCTGGGGTGAAAGACAGTCGGAATGATGCTTCGCATCTTGAGGCTCCTTCCTGTTCGTGTTCGCCGGGGTTCTGGTGTTCAACGTCCAGGTGCCCGGCACGTACTGCTCCGGTGTCGCCCACTACCGCGGCGACACAAAAATGGTTTTCAGTGACGAGTCGGTGCCCAGCACCGAATCCGTCGCCTGAGCGTCGATGGCGTAACCCACGACGGTGCCGGCCACGGGCAACCCATCGCCCTTTTCGCCGTACCCGCCGCTGCCGTGATTGCTCGTGACGATCTCGTCGCCCGCAACGATGTCGCCGTTGTCGTCTGACAAGGCCGCCTCGGCCGGACCGTCGATGATGCACGGTGCCGACCCGTTTGCAGCCAGGTCCTCGGCCAACACGCCGTAGACGCGCTTCGCCTTCTTCGCGTCGACGATCGTCACGGCACGCGCCACGTCGGCCCCGGCCGTCCCGGTGTCGATGACGACGATAGTGCCCTTGTACCGAGCCGTCCCTGTGAGGTCCTGAACCATGACCGACTTTGAGGGACCTGCCATCGTGCGCCGGGTACCGGGCGGGAAGAGTTTTGAGTCGTGCATCCGAGTCCTCCTTCCTTTCTGGCGTCCGTTACTACGCCTTGACGAGCCGGCCCCAGCCGAACGCCTTGCCGTTGCTCCGGCGGTCGTTGCATACCAGCGCCGGCCAGAAGAAGAGGCGCTGCAGTTTCGCGTCCTGGTTGTCCGGCGTGATGATCGGACCCTTCCGGAAGTTGTTGCCACCTTCCACGTAAGCCCGCCACGTGCTGAGGTTGAAGAAGAACCCCTGGCCCTTGGAGTCGGCCCGAGCGAGCATCGCGTCCGCGAAACTGATCTTGACGTTGTTCAACACCGGCTCGCCGGAGTTGTCGACGTCAAACGGGTTGTCCTTCAGCCGACGCCGAAGGGCCTTCATGTCCTTCAGGGTGGTCTTGTCCACGGCGATCTTGAACCGCTTGAACTGCGGCGCCGTGTTGAGGTCGGCGCTGGGCGGCGCCTGGAACCCGCAATCGACGAAGAGTTCGTCGAAACCGTCCACCATCTCGGCGGCGTTCGTGACCTGCACGAACTGGTTTCGCCAGCGGTTCCGGGCGGCGGCGTCGTTGTAAGCCGCCAACGTCGGACTGATACCGCCCACGACCGTGCCGACCGTGCCGCCCACGTCGTTGATGTGGTAGCCATCGTCGGTCAGCCAGTATTCCGGCCCGAGAAGCCACGGTTTGTTCGCGCTCTCGTGAGCGTACCCGCTCCTGGACCAGAAATGCGTCTCGATGCTGTTGGCCATCCGAACGCCGATCCCCTCCTTCTTGGTTTTCAGCAGGTCGATGTAGGCTTCCCTGCCCTTGTTCAGCGCCATCTCCTGCGCACTCAGTACCCAGTGACCCGTGTAGTATGACCACGGCACCTGTCCCTGGGCCTGGTACTCGGTCGCTCCGGCCGGCAGGATTTCGTAAGGACCGTACACGCCCGGGCCACCGTCCTCCACGTCGCCGGTATCGCCGGCATCGCCCTTGATGATGGCGTTGAAGAGAACGTGTTTGCCCGTCATGTCCCTCGGTTTGAGGTCCTTGAGAAAGGTTTCCGCGATGTACGACTGGCCGATGAGCAGGTTGTGCCACTCATTCGACGGGACTTTGGCAAGAGTCGTCATGCCAAAGTCCAACAGTTTGTCTTGTGCCACAGCACCAGCCATAGTGGTATCTCCTTCCTTCTGCGTTGCTGCACAGACCCGTCAGGCACCTACCCGCTCGTGGCCCTCTGATAAG
>CAYOCZ010000380.1:0-3537 GCA_964402475.1 uncultured bacterium
TCCCAGCGCAGAATCGAAGTCATTGACGCGTACAACTTGTAGAAACGGCCCGATGATCTCTGCGTCCTCGCGCGGATTCAGCGAACTGACGTCTATGATGCCCGGGGTGACGAAGCACGGCCCGATTGGGAGATGCTGGCTCATCAGGAGCGGCCGCGCCCCTCGCGATATCAGCTCATCCTGCTTCTGCAGCAAGTGGTCCACCATCGTCGAGAGTCGTAGCGGTCCCATATACGGTTCTGGAGTGTGATCATATCGCTCAATGAGAATCCTCTGAGTCGTAGACACCAGTCTCTTGAGGAATGCATCTCCAAAGGAGTTGGACGGCAGGATCAGGCGTCGAGCTGAAGAACACCGTTGTCCGGTGGTAATGAACGCTGACTGAATAGTTGCAAGGACAGCGGCGTCCATCTCCGACGCGTCCCACACAATCAGTGGGCTGTTTCCGCCCATTTCCAACGCGCAGATCTTCTCAACGGATGTCGAGGCCAGGATAGCCTCTCCAGCGCGCCGACTTCCTGTGAAGAGGATGCCCCGCACTTCTGAATGCTGGCACAGTTGCTGTCCAACGGCTGCATCCCCCTGGAGCAGGTTGAGAACTCCCGGGGGCAACCCCGCCTGCGCCCAGCATGCAACAGTCTCCTCGGCAACAGCCGGCGCATTCTCACTGGGCTTGAATACGACCGTGTTGCCCGCAAGCAGCGCAGGCATGATATGACCGTTTGGCATATGACCAGGGAAGTTGTATGGCCCAATTACGGCGAGGACGCCGTGTGGGCGGAACCGCGTCCGGCCCACCCCCATTGGCAACTGCCGAGAGGATTTGCTGTTGCGTTCGCGGTAGGATTGCTCCGATGGCTCGATCTTGGCAATCATCGCTCCGACTTCGGTAGCAGCTTCCCATCGCGGTTTTCCGATCTCGGAGGATATGCGCGACGCAAGAGTCGCCTTGTTGGCCTTAAGGACGTCAACAAAAGCGTGCAGATGCGCCGACCGTTTGGACAACTCAAGTTGGGACCAAGTAGCGAAGGCGTCACGGGCCGCGCTTACCGCCGAGTCTACCTCCGTCGCGTCCGCGCACCGACCCTTCCAGATCTCGTGACCGTTTGAGGGGTCTATGGAAGTAAGGTCGCGGCCATGACCCACAGTCCATTGTCCTGCAATGTAGTGGCCCTTTGATGCTATACTCATTCGATATCTCCTATTTCGTGAAAGTGTGCGTCGGAGTTTTCGCCCCGACACCATCGGAATCTCTTCCAGTCGTACTTTCGTCGATTCCGTGCGGTACTGAACAGGGAAGGCACGACGACTCCTGTCCCAGAGAGCGAAGCAGCTTCGCTGGGGGTATGATCTTCTTGGAAGTAGTGTCGGCCACGGGTTGTCTGCCAGCCTCGGATGCCCTGCGGCTGCTCCAACTGGAGAAGACAATGATCAGGAGCGCAACTGCCAGCGCAAGCACGCCAGATATCGTCAGACGCACGCCACGCCTTATGAGGTGATGACTTCGCATGTTATTCTTGCACATGCCTGTGATCTGCCAGCAGTTCATCTCTATCATCTTATCCAAGCTCTGTGATAGCATTGCCTCATGGTACTGCTGCTTTGACAGCGGTGAAATCCCCACCATCGTCCGGAGATTCGACTGGTTGCCGACGCCACTGTCAATCTTAGGAACTGCATGGACGAGGCACACCAAGGAACTTATCAACAAGCACACGAAGGAACATCCAAGCAGAATGAAGGCGAAAGTACTGACATGACTAAAGACTTGGAGAATCAACAGGATTCCAGCGATCAGCGCTGTATCAATGGTCACCAGAGCCTGGACCTTGCCATCGTTCCAGACATACGAGCGATATTGCTTGTCGATGATGTCGGTTGTAAACTCGAGGACAAGCTTCATCCTCTTGTCCTCCGCCTCCGCTTGTCCGACAGAAGATGCCCCAGACACGGAGGGCAGATTCACTTCTTCGGTCAACTTGTGGTCACCGCCTGCGTTGCTTTGTGTTATTCCTTTCTCCATCTACGAATGCCTGCGCTCCTCTCTTCCGTCAGACCACCGTTCCAGTAATCGGCACGTGAGATGACTCAAAGCCTGTCCAATTCTATCACCACCACACCATCGGCTTTATCAGCTTGAAGAACTCGAAGTCCTGTTTGGTCAGGTCGAGTGGCTCGTCGTCGCCCTCGAAGTGGACGAAGCCCGGCCCAATCCGGCGGATGCGCTTGCCCAGCAGGTTCGAGAGCGTCTCAGGTAGGTCGATGCCCTTGTAGAGCCGCGACAGGTCAACCTTCACCCTGTTCTTCTTGGTATCAACCTTCACCGCGTCGAGCAGCTTCGGGTCGCGCAGGAAGACGTACTGGTTGTACGGGTCCTGATTCGGGTCGTCGAACAGGTCCGCTTCCTCGTACTTCGCGCGGCGCAGGCAATCCTCATACTGCTCAATCTGGAAGTACTTCACGAAATGGCTGACACCGTCACCGCCGGCCGCCTTGCCGTCCTGCCAGTCCTTGCAGAACACGACCTTCTTGATGCGCGGCAGTATCACGGTGTCAAAGTAGTCTGCCATCTCGACCAAGATGTATCTCCGCCGGCCGCCATATAGCCGGTTCAGGTTGATGGTGGCGTGGGCTGTGGTTCCCGACCCCCCGAAGCAGTCAACAACAACCGCCCGGGCGCGTGCCGCGCCGCCGACGTATATCGCGTCCTCGACCGCGTGAATCGACTTCGGGTACTTGAAGGGAGACTTCCCAAACAGGTCTTTAAGCAGAGCCGTGCCATGCTCGGTCGCCGAGTACTTGGCATCGAACCAGGATGACACGGACACGACGCCCTCCTCGTGGGGTCGCCTCTTGTAGTACATATAGTCGCGTCCTGTCCTGTCAGGCCGCACCGACAATTCACTCGCTGACGAGACTACTGTCTCCCACTCCCACCGCCATGTCTTCTCATCGCCGGCCTCGTTGTCGGGCCATACTGCCTGCTCAGACGGCTTGGGTTTCTCTAGGACGTGCCAGAATTTCTCTTTATCGTCCCAGGCCATCTTCGGCACACGGAAACTGGTCCCATGGATGTAGATTGGGTAGTAGAGGGCACGTCTTGCCGATCTATCGGAGTTCGAGCCCTCTCGGCGCAGGTTTCGCCATTCAAAGGGGCCGTCCTGATCTTTCTCGGAGAAACGCGCCATCTGCTTGTCGGTAGGCCGCATCCTGCCAATGCTGGACTTCTTGGACCGGCCAGCGAAGAGCAGATACTCGTGAGAGACCGAGTAGCCCGTCTTGGTGGGGCGCCCTGAAGGGTTAGTGCGTACACAAAACGTCCCGAGAAGACGCTCGCCGAAGACCTCGGACATGACAAAGCTCAGCTCGCGTTGCTGCTCATCGTCGACTGCCGCCACGAAGACGCCATCCTCTGTCAGAAGCGACCCGCAAAGCTCGATGCGGTCTTTGACAATCGCCACCCAACTGGATGACTTGTAGCGATTCACATAGTCGATGGGCGAGGCATCGGAATTGAACGGCGGGTCTATGTAGGTG
>CAYOCZ010000381.1:0-3517 GCA_964402475.1 uncultured bacterium
GAGGCAGCCTCTCTTTTTCATACCAGATCAAGTCCCTATATCGGAACTGGGGTCTAACCTCTTGCTTGACACTGATAATTCGTGCGGCTAACATCAGGCGTGAGTCCTGAGACTCCGACGGGTTCTGCGTTTCAGCCCGGGCAACAGGGCACCGCATTCTGCTTCCGGGTGCGGCAGGAACGAAGCGGCTGGAACGTCCTGCAACCAATTCCCGCCAAGACAACCGTTGACTTGGCCGCCCTTGTGTGCGGAGCGCCGGAATTCCTCGGCATGGACGGCGGCGCGGCGACCTGTCAGGCTGCGGTCGTGCTGTCCGAGCACGGCGACGCGCGGCTGGTGGCCGCGCTTGACGAGGCCGGCGGAATCACCCTGGTCGGGTGTCCGGCCCAGTTGACCCGCGGGGCGCTGACTGCTGTCGTGCAGGAGGTGCTGGTTTTTACAGGCCGGCTCTGGCGGATGCCGCCCGAGGAGTTCTCGGCGGTGTTCGAGCAGAGGCTGGGGCAAAGCCTTGGCGACTACTTCTCCAGCCGGGCCGACATCGGCTGGTCAGAGAATGGTTTCCGCTCCGGGCTCGGGCAGTGTCTGGAGCGCGGTCGGTTCCCGGTCGTGTTGCTGCTCACCGGAGCGAACCAGGACGTAGTCGATGCGGTTGTCCACCTGAAGTCCCACAACTTGGAGGTCAAGCCGCTCGGAGTCGAGCTATACGAGAGCTCGGGGACCGAGATTGTCGTGCCGAGGGTGTTGGCGGTCGTCGCTCCTGGTCCAAACGAGGGCAAGGAACCGACCAAGCCGGTACCGCGTTCGACGCCAACCCAGCCCCGGACGCCACCGCGATCACAGTCTTCGACGGCCAATGTCGCCGACCTTGGAGTGCCGGAGCCGGCGCCGAAGCCCGAGTCGGCCCCGGCCAAGAAAGTGCCGTCGCCGGGCCAGCCGGTGCCGCAGGCGGCTGCGACTGAACCGGCGTCCGTTGAGTTGGCCGCCGATACCGGCGTGCCCGCCTCCGTGCCACCGCCCGAGTCGGCCCCAGCGAAGAAGATGCCGTGGGCGGACCTTCCCGCGCCGGACGGGCCAAAGCCGGTGGCGGCGAGCCCGCAGCCGTCCATCAAGGCGGCACCGGCCGGGAAGCCGGTCTGGAACGGCACGGTGCCCGGGGTGATGGCAGGAAAACGGCCGACGCGGAGGTCGCCTGGGGGATCAGAGACGCACCGTGGACAGGAACATGCTACGGGGAGACGCCAGTGATGCTACCGACGCCCTGCTGGGCCCGCTTCAGGCGATTCGGCGACCGTTGGTTCGCTTTCACCGGTACTGATAGAGCTGGAACGGTTGACGCGCTGCAACTAGTGATTGATGCGCCGGAGTTTCTCGGCATGGGTGCAAGTCAGTTCCCGCCGCGGGCGGCGATGGCCCCCGCGCAGTCGCACTCGAATCGGGTGCTTGTTGTCGTTGATGAGGCCGGCGGCGTGCAGCTTGCGGTCTGCCCTGAGCCCGGCGGTGACGCGGCCACGGTCGTCGGGGATGTGGTGGCCACGGGCCACCGCCTCTGGCGCAAGAAATACGATGCGCTGGCCGGACCCTTCCAGGAGTTCCTCGGAATGTCGCTGCCTGATTGGGTCGCGAGCCGCGTCGGCGAGGACTGGTCGGCCGGCAAGTTCCGGGCCGGGCTGGAGCGCAGCATGACCGAGGGGAAATTCCCGATAACCATCGTCGTCAACGAGCTCGATTCGGCCGTGAAGGAGACGCTTGACTACCTCCGGGAAGTCAACCAACAGGTCCGGGTGCTCGGCTACACGTGTCAGTCGAGCGGGGACGACGAATTGGTCTGGCCCAAGGAACTGAGCGAAGAGTCGGTCGTTCCCGCGTCGCAGCCGGTCCGGCCACAGACCCGGCCGTCCGCGCCGCAGTCAGGCCCGAAGGCCCCGCCGCGGCCACAACCGGCCTCTGCCCAGAAGAGCGCGTCCCCGGACGACTCAGCGCCCACGGCTGCGATTCAGCCGCAGCCGGAGGAGCCGACCGGGTCCGGGCCGCTGCCACCTTCCGATGTCACGCCCGAGCAGAAGGAGATACTCACCCGATTGATGCAGCTCGACGACATGGGGCTGGTACGCAAGGGACTTGAGTACTATCTTGCTGACGACGAGTTTGATGCGACTGCCACTGTGGTGCTCGCGGCCGACCCGGACCGTTGGCCATTTCCCAAGCCGGAAGAAGTGATTGCCGTGGTCAATACGGGGCCAGCGCATATGGCCGGGTTCCTGGGAGTTGCGCCACGGGAGATTGAGGAATTCCTCAGCTTGCTGCCCCGTATCGAACAGAAGGAACACAAGGGCTCGGTTCTGCTTCGGGCAGCCGGCATCCCCGAGGCCGCCCAGATCGTCAACGAACTGCGAGCGCTGAAAGAAGTCACGGCCAGCAGCGTCAGCTGAGCCGGCCGCACCTCCCGACCCGAGGCCGGGAATCCACTGGTCAAACGGGTCGCGTAGACGGTCCCAGACCGGAACCAACGAGAATGATGAGCCCTTGCCCGGCAGACACGTCGAGCGTAAACCGGCTGACCGTCAGGTGGTTCCGAACCACGAGAACCGACCAGCAAAGGAAAACCCCATGCTGGCGGTCAGGCGCAGCGAGGCCGTATTGTCCCTGCCGATGTACATGAACGGTTGGACACCAAGCCGGAGCAGGCGTCCGGCCAGGGTGGTGGTGAGTGTTCGCGCCATGCCTTGACCGCGATATTTCTCGAGCACATGCAGGAAGCCCATCGAGCCGTCGTCATGAGTCAGTCCCCATGCCACCGGCGTGCCCTTGTGGCGGATGCAGTAGCCCGGCCCGCTTCGAATGCGGCGGAGAATACGGTCGGGGCGTCGGCCGTAAGGCCAGGACCGGGCAATCACCGGCGCGTCGGCCGGCCGCAGCCGGCTCACGCGATGGGTTCGGTCGATGACGAGACGGCCGGGCCTGAGTACGTAGAGATAGCAGTGGTTGTACCACAGACGCCGGCCTGAATCCGGGCCGCGCCAGCGGGTCCTTGTCAAACGGCAGAAGCGAGTTGGTGTAGCTCTGAATACCATTCGCAGGTTGCGTGGGACCTCGGCGAGGACACGGGCCGCGTCTCGACCGGACTCGGCGAAGAGCGTGAACCGACGCGTGCGGCACAGGACGGCGTGCGGGTCGCCGAGGTCGTCGGCCCGGACCCACCGCAAAGAGGAACTGAAGGTGTTGTTGACGAGGTTGAATACGGAAATGGTTGAGGGAAGGTTCTTCACGATGAAGGGCCGGATCAGGTCGAGGTCGCGGCAAAGAGGCATCGGGGAGAAGATAGAATGGGAATCTCCGGCGTCAAGGGAGACAAACTTGAGGCCGGACGAAGTCAGGAGTCAGACCGCAGATGCCAGAGGTCAGAACGTCCGGAGATGGCCGCCGCAGGAGCACCGGAGTACTTCCGCCTCTGTCTTGACTTCTCACCGACCTGCCCTAGTCTGATTCAGTGAAGCCCAAACTGCTGCTCCACATCTGC
>CAYOCZ010000382.1:0-3512 GCA_964402475.1 uncultured bacterium
GTCCGGGACCGGACCGGCACCGCTCAGGCGGTCATCCTCGACCCCACCCAGCACGACCTTTCGCACCTGAAGCGCGAGAGCCTGGTCGAGGTGACCGGCACGGTGAAGGCCGAGCCGCAGGCGAAGCGCGGGGCCGAGCTGCTATTCAAAGAAGTGAAGGTGCTGGCCGAGCCGGTAGCAGAGCTGCCGTTCGAGGTGAACCGCTCCAAGAAGAAGCTCAACCTGAAGATTGACTCGGTGCTCGACCATCGGGCGTTCGGCCTGCGCAACCCGGAGATTGCCGCGCCGTTCAAGGTGCAGGCCGAAATCGTGCGGACGTTCGGGGACTACCTGCGTGGGCTGGGTTTCACCGAGATTCACACCTCCAAGATCGTCTCGGCCGGGACCGAGGGCGGGACCGCGCTCTTTCCCATCAAGTACTTTGAGCAGACGGCGTACCTCGCCCAGAGCCCGCAGTTCTACAAGCAGATGCTGGTCGGCGCCGGGTTCGAGCGGGTATTCGAAATCGGCTTCGTCTATCGGGCCGAGGACCACGCGACTTCGCGCCACATCAATGAGTACCTGTCACTTGACTTCGAGATGGGTTTCATTGACGCATACACCGACGTGATTGACGTCGAGCGAGGCTTTCTGAAGCAGATGGTCGAGAACATCGGCAAGACATGCGCGGACGATATGGCGCTGCTCAAGGCCGAGCTGCCCAAGACCGACGACATTCCAGAAATCCGTCTCAAGGACGCGCTCGCGATTCTTGTCAAAGACTACAGGCGGGACACTAGGGGCATCGTCGACCTGGACCCGGAGGGCGAGCGGCAGATATGCGACTACGCCTTGAAGACACGCGGCAGCGAGTTCGTGTTCATCAGCCGCTACCCGCGCAAGGCGCGGCCGTTCTACACGATGCCGGACCCGGAGGACGAGGAGTCCACCCTCGGGTTCGACTGCCTGTTTCGGGGACTTGAGGTGACGACCGGAAGCCAGCGCATCCACGACTACAACATGCTCGTCGAGAGCATCAAGCGCATCGGCGGGAACCCGGACAACTTCGAGTTCTACCTCGAGATATTCAGGTATGCGATGCCGCCGCACGGCGGGCTCGCAATCGGTGCGGAACGGCTGACCCAGCAGATTCTGAATCTCGGCAACGTGCGTGAGGCGAGCTTCTTCCCGCGCGACCGGTTCCGGCTGACGCCGTAGGGCAGAGTCGGATTCAACCACCAAGACACCAAGGCACAAAGTCGGATCCGGTTCGACTCCCAGCTACTCACTGCTAACTCCTGACTTGCCCGATATGGTTTGACTCTGCCGGTCGGGCGCTTGAGGACACACGCCACTTGACAACTCCCAAGGCAAGGGTTAGTATGGAGTGATGGTCATGAGCGACAGGCGTGCAGTATTCCCCGCCTCTCGGAGGTGCCGTGTGAAGCTTTCTGCGATCGCGCTGTACTCGGTCTTTGCCGTCGCTGTGCTTTTCGTCGCGTCCTGCAGCCGGACGGACCCGAACCTGCATCCCGACCATGTCGTGATGACGGTCTTGATGGGCGAGTGGGTCTATGCGCTGTCGCCGACGCCAGGCGGGGCCCGGCTGTACGTTTCCCGGGATGCCCATGGGGGCGAGGCGCAGATGATGATACTGCGGGCGCGGAACTACGCGGTTCTAGGTTCGTTCTCGTGCGGGATTCTGCCGCTGGACATGTTGTTCCTGCCCAACGGTCAGTACCTTTATGTCGCGGATGACCCGTTCCTCGAGAGCATGGGCAAAGTCTGGGTTGTGGACGTCGCGGAGAACCGCGTAGTCAAGGAGATTCCGACCGATGGTCGTGACCCAGACCTGCTGGCCGCTACGCCGGACAGCCGCTTCCTGTACGTGGGAAGCTGGGCGAGCGGCAAAGTACTGGTGGTCAGGACCGAGGACAACGTCGTGGTGGACACTATGGGTTTCCCTTATCCGGTTGCCGCCATCGCCGTGTCGCCTGACGGGTCGCGTCTGTACGTCAGCGCGTGGAAGATATACGTTCTGCAGGCTTCCGACCACGCGGTAGTCGATTCGATTGCAGTCGGCCCCTGTGCTGGCAAGCTGGCAATCCTGCCCGACGGGGCACGCCTGTACGCGAGTGCGGCCGGCGATTCCGGCTTGGTGTACGCAATCGACGTTTCGGGTAACACCGTGGCGGATTCCATTGTCATTGGCCGTGGGATCGAAGACATCTGCCTGTTGCCGGGCGGCAGGTTCCTGTACGCGCCGGGCTATTCCGACAGCTCGGTCTACGTGATTCGAACCAGCGACGATTCGGTCGTCGAACGCATACCCATCGGCTTCGCACCCACAGGTTTGATTGCGCACCCGGACGGCAGCCGGGTCTACGTGATCGGATACCGCCAGGACGAATTCGTGGTTCTCGGCATCTAGCACCCGCCTTGGTTTGACTCTGGGCGCGGGTCGTCTAGAATTGTATCTTGGTGAGAAATCCCCAAGAACAGGAGAGTATTGTAATGAAGATGATTGCAGGGCTGCTAGCCCTTTTCGTTCTTGCCGTGGCGATGCCGATGCCGGAGACCGGCTCGACTCCGCCCAATGCAGTTCCATTCGAGACAGTTCAGAATGTCGCCCTGACCCGGGCCGCGACCGAGTTCCCGGGCGCGAAGCTCGGCACCGCGGTTCCCTACGTCGATGAGAACGACAACACGGTCGCCTGGATGTTCCATTTCCG
Organism: uncultured bacterium; assembly: GCA_964402475.1. Lineage (GTDB taxonomy): Bacteria > Hydrothermota > Tepidihabitantia > Tepidihabitantales > Tepidihabitantaceae > UBA2258. The sequence continues at coordinate 2,712 of CAYOCZ010000382.1, forward strand.
TACCGATGGCAAGGAGTTCCCGAGCTACGAACAGGTAGCGGCCGACGTGCAGGCCGAGCGGCAGGCCCTGACGGTGAACACCGACTTGTCGCGCTGGCGCTCGAAGTACAGCCACATCCTGGTTTCAGCGCGCCGTGACCGGGCCCCAGTCATCCGCTTCGGCTACGGTACTTCCGAGTACTACGCGATAGCGGCCAAGGCGCTGGCGCGCGCCCGGCAGTCGCTCGGACCCGATGCCCGGCTGTCGCGCATCTACTTCGTCAGCCCTTCAACCTATCTCGAGTACAGGAATCTGTCCGGCAAGAGCACGGTGATGAGCGAGCACTTCGAGCGGACCTGGGATTCGCGGGAGACGTTTGCCGGCTACGTGACGCAGGCTCGGGCAGAACTGCGCAAGCAGTACCCGGGCGAGGAGGAGGCGGCCGCCAAGTACGAGAACAGCCGGTGGGACCATGTGCTTGACCCCAAGCTGGGCAGGTTCAGCACAGCTTACGTGCCGGACTACGGGCTCGCGCCGTTCTACGACTGGAGCTACGGTTGCACGCCCACCGCGGGCGCGATGGTGATGGGCTACGTGGACCGGTTCCAGAAGTCGGGCCGGCTGGTTGACTGGTTCTACCAGCGCCGCGACAACATCGAGGGCGAGAACGACTATCAGATTCCAAACGTCCAGCTCGAGTGTGCAATCGAAATGCAGACCGAAACGCTGGTTCGGGGCGGCACGTATTTCTACAACATCGCCAACGGCCTGTTCCAGGTCGGGTACAGCAACGGGTACGCCTGGTCGGTGACGAACGTCGG
>CAYOCZ010000383.1:0-2091 GCA_964402475.1 uncultured bacterium
CATCGAGATTGGCGCACTGACGGAAGCGATTCTGCTGGAGCTTCTGCGGCTCGTTTGCCTGCACCTTGGTTACTGCGGCCACGAACGGCAGCCCCAGAAGAACCGCAAGACGCATGGCAAGGTCCGGAACCAGATGCGGACGGCTGAGCGAAGGAACGCACGTCACCCAAGTCGGCATCGGGTCAGGTTTCCAGCGGTCGCGGATCATCTCGGCCAGGGCACATACCAGTTCCTCTCGGAATCGTCCGGCATGTTTGTCGTCGGCCACGAACTGCCCCCAGCCGGCATCGCCCCAGCGGGAAAGAACCCGGCCGGTCTCCGCCCGCAGGTTCTCGGGAAGATTGCCGCTGAACCCATATTGCGGGAACGCATCCTTGGCCACCTGTCTTCTGCACTCAAGGGGCAGTTCGGACTGCTTGAGGAATCGCGTGGCTTCGACCGCGCTGGCATGTGAGTAGGCCTCGGCGACCACGGGACGGCCGATGCACTGCGCACACTTGCCGCACGGACGCGGGTTCTCGTCATCCAGCACGCGAGCCAGGAACACCATCAGGCACTCCCGGCTGTCAATGTAGTTCTGCACCTCTTGCCATTCCACGACTCGCTGCCGGGTCAATCGCTGAATGTGTTCGATATCCATCCGGTACTCCACCGGAGTTCGCTTCCAGAGGCCGGCATCCCTGATGACCGGGGACGGACTGTCAACCGACAGGAACTTCAGGACCTTCTCGATCTGGCCCTTGCGCAGGTTCACTGACTTCTCAATCTGCCGTTCGGTGAGCCCGTCGCTGGCAGCCGACAATTCCAGAATTGCATTCACGTGGCCTTCATCCGGGAAGGCGCTGCCGCGGAAGAACTCGTGAATCTCCTCGTCCTCTCGACCTGACAGCAACACCCCGAATGCGCGGTCAATCGCCCGCCCGGCCCGTCCAACCTGCTGATAGTAGGTGATTATCGAACCCGGGGCCTGGTAGTGAACGACGAATCCCAAGTCCGGTTTGTCGTAGCCCATCCCGAGCGCTGTTGTTGCCACCAGGGCTTTGATGTGGTTGTCTCGCAGCATGTCTTCGAGATGCCGGCGATACGCGTCGGAGTCGGGAAACTCCGGCGACTCCACATCACTGTAGTAGGCCCTGGCCTCGATGCCGTTCCGTACGAGCCAATCCGCGACCTGGTCGGAGTCACGTCTGGTGAGCGTGTAGACGATACCGGTGCCGGGCAGTTCCGGAAGATGCTCGGTGAGCCAAGCTAGGCGCGCTGACTGGTCGGGCAGGCGCAGGGTTTGCAGGACGAGGCTTTCCCGCATCAGGGGTCCGCGCTGTACCTGGATGCCGCCCAACTGATCACACACATCTTCGAGCACACGGTTGTTCGCGGTCGCCGTGGTGCCCAGCACGGGCATGTTCTGCGGCATGTGCTTCAGCACGTTTACCAGGCGGCGGTAGTCGGGGCGAAAATCATGACCCCAGTCGGAAATACAGTGGGCTTCGTCCACCACTAGCAGGCCAATTCGGCCGGCCACCGGCAGCAGTACATTTTGAACAAACTCATCGTTGGCCAGACGCTCCGGGGAGATGAGCAAAGCGTCGGCCTCGTCATTGAGGATGGCTTGCGTCAGAGCCGGCCATTCTTCCCGGTTGGTCGAGTTGACGGTCAGCGCCTTGATGCGAAGACGTTCTGCGGCTTCGATCTGGTTTCGCATCAGCGCCAGCAGGGGTGAGACGATCAAGGTCGGACCGGCCCCGCGGTCGCGCAGAATCCGAGTGGCGATGAAGTACACCGAACTCTTGCCCCAGCCCGTTCGTTGAACGACCAGGAGCTTCTCCCGCCGATTCACCAGCGCGTCGATTGCCTCCCATTGGCCGGGCCGGAAGTCGGCATCGGCTATGCCCAGCGCCTGCCGCAACAGGCCGCAAGCCTGATCGTGGTCACCCATCATCCGGCATCCCCGATAATCTCGGAGAGCAGCCCTTCCGTTTCCTTCTCCAGCGCCTTGATGTCGGCGCGGATTTCTTCGAGCGTGCGCAAGGGCTGGGGCTTGTAGAAGTAGCGCGTGAAGCTGATTTCGTAGCCGGTCTTGATGCTGGGCTC
>CAYOCZ010000383.1:2191-3494 GCA_964402475.1 uncultured bacterium
AGCCAGTCGTTCTCGATAATCCAGCGCCGGATGTTGCTCTCGCCCTGGCCCGCGTCGCCGGTGAAGAGCGATGACCCGTTGTGTACCTCGGCGATGCGGCTGCCGAGTTTGGTGCTGTGTTTCATCTTGGAGAGCATGTTGGCGAGGAACAACATCTGGCCGTCACTGGAGCGGGTGATCAGCGAGTACTCGGAATCTCCGGCGTGCGAGATGACGAAGCGCGGGTCCTTGATGCCCACTTTGCCGCCCATCCGTTCTAGGTCGGTCTTCCAGCTCTTGCCGTAGGGCGGGTTCGAGAGCATGAAGTCGAACTCGCGCGACCGGAAGGCGTCGGCCGAAAGAGTCGAGTGCTCCGGCCCGCCGACGATGTTGTCCGCGGCAGAGCCTTCGCCTTTGAGCAGCAGGTCGGCCTTGGCGATGGCATAGGTCTCAGAGTTGATCTCCTGCCCGTACAGGTAGGTGGAGACGTCCTTGCCACGTTCTTTGGCGAGCTGCTCGAGCGTTTCTTCGGCCACGGTGAGCATGCCGCCGGTTCCGCACGCGCCGTCATACAGGAGGTATGTGCCGGACTCTACTTTGTCTGCGATCGGCATGAAGACAAGCCGCGCCATCAGCTTGACCGCGTCACGCGGAGTCCAGTGTTCGCCCGCTTCCTCGTTGTTCTCTTCGTTGAAGCGACGGACGAGTTCCTCGAACACCGTACCCATACCGTGGTTGTCGAGTCCGGGCAGCTTCACCGAGCCGTCCGCGTTCAGGACCGGGTCCGGGCTGAGGTTAATTCCTGGGTCAAGGTACTTCTCAATCAGCGTGCCGAGCGCGTCGGCGCGGGACAGGCGCGGAATCTGGTTGCGGAACTCGAAGCAGTCGAGGATGTCTTGCACGTTGGGCGAGTAGCCGTTGAGATAGGCCTCGAAATCGGTGCGCAATTGGTGCTGGCTGGCGCGGGCGCGCAGGTCGCGGAGCGTAAACTTCGACGTATTGTAGAAGGCCTGACCGGCCGCGCCCCGCAACGCTTGGTCCTTGTTGGTGATACGCGCCTTGTCGAGCTTGACGTCCATGGCGAGCACAGCCTGCTTGGTCGGCTCGAGAACCGCATCGAACCGGCGCAGCACCGTCATCGGCAGAATCACGTCCCGGTACTTCCCGCGAACGTAGAGGTCGCGGAGCACGTCGTCGGCGATGCCCCAGATGAAGTTGGCGATTCCGTTCAGGTCGTACATGTCACCTCACTCCTGCTTTGCAGTCTGCCACATGGACGCGGTATCTTAGGTGCAGGCGGAGAGAAGTCAAGCCAGCGCAAGGG
>CAYOCZ010000384.1:0-3484 GCA_964402475.1 uncultured bacterium
GGTGCCCGCCACTCGACCCCTCTCCGTTCATGATGCTCTGCCGCAGGCAGGTGCCGTCCGATGGCTCAACCGCGTGACTCGGCCAGCAGAGACCAAGGACCAGGGACCAAGGACGGGGACCAAGGACCAGGGATTGACCAACTCGCGGCGAAGCCGCGCCAATCTACAATCGGAAATCTACAATCTGAAATGCCAAGACTGGTCACTCGCTGCCTTCGGCAGCGACGACCTTGACGCGCCTCTGAATCTAGTCGGTCACCAGAACACAGTCTAGTCCGGAAAGCGTATCAAAGGTATTCCGGCCTAGAGTTTCAGGAGCACCGCGGTCGCGCGGTGGTCGCCGGCATCGAGTCGACAGAAATAGGTGCCGGCCGGGACCGTCCGGCCCTGGTCGTCGCGGCCGTCCCAACTCAGCCGGTGTTCTCCGGCCGCAGTGCTGCCGTGCCGAAGCTGCCGGACCACCGCCCCGGTCGCGTCATAAACCGCAAGCGAGACATCGGCCTGGTGCGGCAGCGCAAAGGCGACGGCCACACTCCGGCTGAATACGCTCGGGCGCGGCCCTTCGAGCCGGAACTCGAGCGGCACCGATTTTGCCTCGGCCACGCCCGTAGCTCCTACCACCTCCACGTACCGGCTCATTGTGTCGTTGCTGGATACTACTGTGTCGCCGGTCAGCGACAGCGAACACCTGACCACATGGCTGCCAATGATCTTCGGAACCCAGACGGCCAAGTTGACGTGCACTCCCTCGTGGGATGGAACTGACACGCGCGTGCTTCGGGAATACCCCTCGTCGGGAATGCGCATCGTGGCGGTGACGAGCTCGGTCTGGCTGCCGTAGTTCCAGATCTCGACCCGAGGACGGACGATTGAACCCGAGTCGACCGTGTCGGCGGGCGCGACGATGCCGGTCAGTCCCACATCGCTGAAGATGGCCCAGACCAATGCGGTACTCACGTCGTTTCCCGCGTATTCGTCCCCGGCAAGAGCGGTTGAGCACCGGGCCGTGGCGAAGCAGCGCGGTGGAGCCACCCAGGGCGCGAACTGAACCGTTTCCGCCTGGGCAGGCTCGAGCCCGGCCACCTGCACGGTATCGGCGTAGCCGGTGTCGATGGCAAGCACGACCGGGAAGGTGGCTGCGCTCCTGCCGTAATTCCGCACTTCGGCTTGCGGCACGTATGTGCTATCCGTCTCGACGACTCCGTTCGGCGAGAATATCCAGTCGGCCGCGACGTCATTGTCCTGGCTAATTTCCCAGATGCGATGGCCGACCGCGACCACACCTCCGTCAGCCGGGATGCTCTCCGGGGTCGATCTTGAGAAGAAGATTGTGTCCCAGTCAAGGTACTGAACCGACGAACTCGGGACGCTGCCGGCCTCGCCGTTCCCGGCCGACGTGACGAAGTAGATCGAGTCGGTCTCGCCGTTCTCGATGTAGGACGAACCGTCGGTCAGGTCGAACACCATGTTGTTGGCCGGAAAGGGCTGATCGGTTGCGGCGTGGCGCCACGTGCGGAAGTCCTTCAGCCAGAGCGGACCCGAGCGGGTGCCAATCGAGTACCCAATCCCGACCCGGTCGCGGGCCGGATGGTTGATTCGCACCCGCGCTACCAGCTTCGGTGAGTACCCGACCGTGTCGGTCAGATACCCCGCGGTCTGGTGGCTCAGGTAGTTGTCCATCACGGCCTCGTAGGACATCCAGAAATAGCCCGATTGACCCCAGCCCGTGCCCCAGGAGTTGACCATCCTGAACGCGCCGGTGCCGTCGTGCGTAGTCAGCGTGTCGTCGTAGCCGACGAAAGTCACCAGGTGCCCGCCCCGGTTCGAACCCGTGCGATCGGACGCGCAGTAGGTGTAATCGTATGCGGCGATATTGTCGAAGTTGCCCCAGACCGATATCCCGAGACACGCCGTGCTGCCGTTCACCAACAGCTGTCTTGTCATGTTGATGCCGGTTGTGTCGACGGTGCTGAACCAGGCCCAGCCCTTGGTGCGGAAAGGAATGGCGTGTGAGTATGCCGACTCGGCGGGCCAACTGGTGCAGTCGCCGTCGTCGTACGGGCAGTCGACCAGGCTGGCGCAGCCCTGTTCACAGATAAGCGGCATGTTGTTGTTGAAACTCGAACCGTTGTCGCGGCCCCCATTGACCTGGTTGTACGCGAAGGCCGGGCTGAACTGGTGATTCGGGTCGGTCAGGTCCCAGTGCCGTTCACGGTACTCAAGCTGGGTACGGTGATAATACGCGATAGCCCAAGAGGCGCACGAGCCCTGCTGCCCCTGGTTCCCGACCGGCGGCATTTCGCTGGTCAGATCCACATAGCTGAAGTCACGGAAGGACTTCCCGTCCGGCGCGACCGGCACACTCATTACCTTGTGTTCGGGCGCAAGCTTGTCCAGGTCCTCAGGTACGTACCCGAGGCGGTGCAGCTCGGCTCGAGCGGTCGCGGCCCCGACCAGAACACAACAGCACAGCAATACAGCAAATCTTCGCGACACGGTTCCTCCTTTAGAAAACAGGGGCGGGCCGACACCGGCAGCTACTGCTGCCTCAACCGGAAGCTGGCGTCATCGTCAAACACCGGTATCGTCTTCTCGCCCCACGATTTCAGCTTATTGCCGGAATGGAATTAGTCAAGCGAATGCCCGAGCCGCGCGTCAGGAATCGCCTGGCGTCGCCGGGACTTCCCGCGCCGTGCCTTGACTCAGCACCGCTCGCCGGTATCCTTCGCTCGTGACCGCGCCCAGAGACTCCGGACATCTCATTCCCGCCGAGCGGATAGACAATGCAATTCTCGAGATACGCGGCGAGCGTGTCATGCTGGACTTCGACCTTGCCGAAGTCTACGGCGTCACGACCCGCCGGCTGAAGGAACAAGTCCGGCGCAACCGGGAACGATTCCCCGAAGGCTTCATGTTCGAGTTGACACTCGACGAGAAGGACGAACTGGTCGCAAAATGCGACCGGTTGGCGGCGCTCAGGCATTCGTCAAGTCGCCCCTATGCCTTCACGGAACATGGGACTGTCATGCTCGCGAGCGTCTTGCGGTCCAAGCAGGCGGTCGACGTCAGCGTCTTTGTCGTGCGGGCGTTCATCCGAATGCGTCGCATGCTGGCCGACCAGCGACAGCTCGCCATCAAACTCGCTGAACTCGAACGCAAGCTGGCCACGCACGACCGGAGCTTCCAGGTGGTCTTTGCCACCATCAAACAGCTCATGCAGCCGCCTGAACCCAAGAAGAAGCGCATCGGCTTTGTCACGGACGACGACAAGCCCGGCCAGACCGGCAGAGGCTCCGACTTCATCGCTCGCGACCGTCCCCGCCGAAGAACCCGCCGCTAAGTCGTCCGCCAACCGCTGACCGCCCATCCGCAGCCAACACAACCGCCAAGCTCGCCAAGTCCGCCATGTCCGGTCCTGTCATTCCGACCAAAGTGGAGGAATCTCTCAGCTACTGGTCACTGGAAACTGATACCTGGCAACTCG
>CAYOCZ010000385.1:0-3480 GCA_964402475.1 uncultured bacterium
CCCCGAGGACAGGAGCCCGGCCCGGCACACGGGCGGTGCCGCCCGGGCCGCGGCCATCAGCGCCAGCGATTCGGCGGCCGGATCCCCTGCCACGGCCGCCAGAACCTGTGCCAGCGGGCCCGACGCCGGCCGCACCACCACCTGAACCTGGCGGGAACGATGCTTCTCAGTGACGTACTCACTTACGACTTCGCCCACCGCCTCGTCGTGCTCTTCGCGCAGCGCCGCGGAGATGTCATGGGCGGCGTTCCGCAATGCTTCGTCGGTACCCGCCAGGAGACTGCGGCGCAGGCTATAGAAAAGCAGCAGGCTGAACGTGACCATCACGACGACAACCGTGCCGACGTACCAGACCATCAGCCGGGTCCGGACCGAACTACGCGGCATCATTGTCCCCGGCCTTCATCAGATACCCGGCCCCGCGCACCGTATGAATGAGCTTCAGCGCAGAGCCTTTGTCCACCTTCTGTCGCAGGTGATGCACGTAGACGCTGACGACATTCGTCGCCGGGTCGAAATCCATGTCCCAGACATGCTCGGCAATGACCGTCTCGGACAGCACGCGGCCCGGATTGCGCATGAAGTACTCGAGCAGCGCATACTCCTTGCCGGTCAGTACGATTTCTCGCCCGCCCCGCGATACCCGCCGCGTCACCGGGTCCATTTCCAGGTCGGCCACCTTGAGTCCGGCGGTCTGGTATTTCTGGCTTCGGCGCAGAAGCGCCCGCACTCGCGCCAGCAGCTCCTCGAAGGCAAACGGCTTTGCCAGGTAGTCGTCGGCACCTGCATCCAGACCTCTTACGCGGTCGTCAAGCGCATCGCGGGCCGTCAGCATGATGATTGGCGTTGTGATGCCGCGGCGCCTAACCCCACGACACAACTCGATTCCGCCCTTACCCGGCAGCATCACATCAAGAATGATCACGTCGTATTCGTTCACCTGCGCCCAATGGGCGCCGGTCTCCCCATCCGCGCAGACATCGACTGCATAGCGCTCCTCCCGCAGCCCCTTTTGCAGGAACCGAGCCACCTTCCGGTCATCCTCCACCACCAGGATTCTCATCTCGTGCCCGCCGCTTCCCGGACCGCCCGGCTCGGTTCGCACATCATCCAACCATTATGCCGCCCGAACCCCACCAATCAAGCGGCCGCGGCCGAGCTTGCAGCGATCCCTCACGGTCCGGTGTCGCCGTCGTTGTCAATGGTCTCGTCCTGTCATCTGTATGGGCACTATCATATGCGCCTAGCCTTTGCGCAGCGTTAAGCGTCGGTTAAACTGCGTTAATCTGGGTGGTCGGCCGCAGTGTCAGACGCCCCGCAAGAGTAGTCTGCGGTAGTGGCTTTCTGGGTCTTGGTTGACTCGACGTAGCGCTCAAGGGCGCCGTGCTGGATGGCGTCGGGCGCGTTCCCCATCAGGGCTCAGCTTATCGGGCGCCGGGGCAATGTCAACCAACTGAGCGGGAGGAAAGGGGCAGCCAAACTCGGGTCTGGCGCGGTCCGATTCTCGGAAGGACGGACGATGCAGGGCCGTCGCTCAGTTCAGGGTTCGATGGGATGTCTTAGTCAAAGCCGACGAAGGCAGGGCGGTGAACGCAGCCTGAACAGCCAAGTTGGTCGGAGGCCTGAATACAGCGATGTACGTGAAACGCGAGGCGGCGTTAACCAGTTCTCGACGGGCACCCAGCAGCGCAACCGCGCCAGGGTAATTGCATGTGTTCTTATGCACAGGTCACAATGCGGCACTAGACACCTAACCTACTGAACTTGAGCAAGATACGACGCAGGCTAGAGTTCAGAGCGCGCGGAAGGTCGCCTGGATTGTCACTCCAAGAGTCACTTGGGAGACGGTTGGGGGAGTCGTTCCCAGAGTGGTTCCCGGAGTGGTCCCTGGAGTGAATCCTTAAGTGAATCGCCGAGTGACTTCGTAGGTGACCCTAAGAGTCGTTCTTGGAATGACTTATGGACTGAATAGGGGGCTTAACTCCGGAGTGAATCGTAGATTCAGTCGCCGAATGACTCATGGAGTGAATCGGCAAGTCAGTTAGGGATTCAGTCTGGGGTTCAGTTGGCGAGTCACTCGTGGAATGATTCTGGGCATGACTCGCGGATTGACTCGGGGAACGACTTGCCGAATGGTAATGTCCGCCACGGGTCGATTTCTATTCGATGTTCTGCGGCGCGTGCTGCGTCGAGTTCTGAGTCGAGTACTGCGTGAAGCACTGGCAACCGCGCGGCTGCGGTTGCGGATGCCGGAGACTATGCGTGCGTTCACGCAATCGCTGAAGAACGGAGTGGTGACAACTGCGATGGCGGCTGCGGTGAACACTACGATGACTGCCGCGTTCACCGGCGTTGGTGCGGCCGCTGAAGCTGACGCGGAGGCCCACCGGGCCCGTGCTGCAGACGTTCTGGACCGGATACTGGACCCTGACGTCGTAGCGGACCGCGTTCGTCCGAAGAGGCCGCGCCCGCAAGGCGCGGCCCTGCTGCTTTCTGTTCCCTGCGGCGAGGGAGAGGTGCCAACAGGCCAGACTGCCGCACTCCCAAAGCCAAGGCGGCCCGAAGGCCGCCTTGGCTCTGCCGATCTTAACGGCTAACTCACTAACTCCGACTATCTCTCTACCACGAGCTTCTGCGTGGCGGAGTGGCCGTCAGTCTCGACTCTGACCAGGTATACGCCCGCAGCCAGGTGCCGCACGTCCAGGTCCGCAGCGCCGTTCTGCAGGAGCGGTTTCCAGACCCCGGCCGGGCGGCCGACTGCGTCATACAGCCGTACCGTGGCCGACTGTGAGGATGTCCTGCCCACGTTTAGATGGACGAGGCCGCCAACGAGCGGGCTCGGGCCAATCGTCAGTCGCCCGCTACCCGGTGTCGTTTGCGCGGTCACAACGCCTTCGCGTGAGGGCTGCGGTGCATCCGCGGACGCCAGCGCATAGCGCCAGAACTCGCTGGTCCGGTTGCCTTTGAGCGCAAAGAGCGTACCGTCGACGCTGACCATGCTGCCGCCGGCGTAGACCTTGCGCTTCTTGCCGGAGCTTGCCCGCCGCGGGAGCGTGTCGGACTCGAACCAGGCGTCGGCGGTCGCGTCGTAGCGCCAGAACTCAGTGGTGTTGCCGCCTTTGAGCGCGTAGATACTGCCCTCGAACCAGGCGCCGGCGCCGCCGTTTCTCGATCTCCGGCCGCGGCCGGCCCTGCCGACAAACGGCATGCCGTTAAGCCGCGCGCCGCTCCATTCGCCGGTCAGGACGTCATAGGCCCACAGCTCGTGGTACTTCGCCTTGTGAGCATAGATGGTGTGGTCGCCGTCGTAGACGATGAATGAGCCGTTGTACCACTTCCTGTGATAGCCGGACGGGGCGGGCTCCATCGTCTCCCATTTCCACGTCGCCACGTTGAACCGGTAGAACTCACAGGTCGGGCCCTTGAGCAGGTAGACGTAACCGGTGCCGTCGATTTGGACGTACACGACGCTGCCGGATC